>JBBQSW010000041.1:0-14505 GCA_038213575.1 Chitinophagales bacterium
TCGTAAGCAAAAACTGGCTACTGTTGATGCAAAAATAATCCTTTGTCAGGACAATCCCAAATACCGAATCGTCCTATCAGAATGACTTAATCGCAAATCTGATTTTGGGTGAGCCTTTGTATTTATTTACATTATTTTTTAGATCAGATCTTAGCGAACTATAGACTCCCGTAAACCCCAATTTACGACAATCCACCCATTCGCGAAGGATTGCCGAACGTCGCAGTTTATGCATAGCGATGGTCGGCAATCCTTCTGTAGGCGAAGTACGGCGTTTTTCCTGAAACCAAGAGAACGTTTTGTCCTATAAAATTCCCAGAAAATCTGGCAAGCCTAAACCGCCGCGTTTGAGGTGGGTAATATTAATCGGGTGACTTGAAGTCGAATGTAGTCAACTTCAAGTCACCCGGTCAATATTCCCCATACTGTACCGTCCGAATCCGAACACCCTCGTCCATTTTCGGGCATTTCTACTTTTGAAAAACACCTATAAACCATTGATAATGATAAAGTTGAGCACTTGGCAGTCAAATTGCCAGAACATTCTTGAAACGAATAGTTCCGCAAAAGCCCCCATGACTCAACCTTACCGCTTAAAATGCTGACGAGATATTTCAAAATTGCCTTTCGGAATCTGCTGAAGAATCCCCTATTCGCTGCGCTCAATATTGGAGGACTGGCGGTAGGTTTGGCAGCCAGCCTGTTGCTTGGGCTATTTGTATTCGATGAGTTGCGCTTTGACCGTTTTCATGAAAATTCCGACCGCATCGTGCGGGTCGTGTTTCGTGCGGATATCAATGGAGGCAAAATCAGGGAACCTTTTGTCATGCCACCGACGGCGGCCGCACTGAAAAACGACTACCCGGAGGTGCTGGATGCCACCAGGCTTCGCGTGGAGGGGCCCCATACCATTGTGCAAGACAATAAGGTCTTTAGGGGCGCCGAAATGGCTTTCGTAGACGCCAATTTTTTTGAGATATTCAGTCTGCCCTTGAGCGCAGGTAATGCATTGGAGGGCTTGAAAGCGCCCAATTCAGTGGTTATTTCAGCGGAATGGGCTACCCGTATTTTTGGAGGATCAGACCCCATTGGCCGGGAACTGAAATTGAAAAACTGGAGAGATCCGCTTCGTGTGGTGGGAATCATGCAGAACATTCCAACGAATTCGCATTTTCAATTTGACCTGCTCGCTTCTATGGTCGGAATGCCGGAGGCGAAAAGCGATTCCTGGATGCAGTCCGAATTTTACACCTACCTGCTGCTTCCGGAAAATTACAACTACCGCCAGCTCGAAGCCAAACTGCCCCAAACGGTAGAAAAATACATGGGACCACAGCTCCAGGCAAGTTTGGGCATGAGTTTTACCAACTTTAAAAACCAAGGCAACCAAATCGGCCTGTTTTTGCAGCCGCTAACGGATATTCACCTGCACTCCGATTTTAGCTTTGACCTCAGTGCGGGCGGCGACATTCGCTACGTCTGGATTTTTGGGGCGATTGCCCTGTTCATCCTGCTGATTGCTTGTATCAATTTTATGAATCTCTCCACCGCCAACGCTGCCCGACGTGCCCGGGAAGTGGGCGTTCGGAAAGCGCTTGGCTCCACCCGCTCCGGGCTGAGATGGCAGTTTCTGACGGAATCCATGCTGACAACGGGGCTTTCTTTTGCACTGGCTCTGGGACTTGCGGCATTGGCATTGCCCATGTTCCGCGAGCTGACGGGCAAACAGTTGTGTCTGGAATTTCTGGGACAGCCTGCCACAGTGGCCATGATGCTGGCATTTGGCATAGCCGTTGGACTCCTGGCGGGGAGTTATCCAGCGTTTTTTCTGTCCAATTTTCGTCCTATTCAGGTTTTGAATGCTGGCATGCTTGATTTGCGGGATGGGCATGGTCGGACTTTGAGAAGCAGTTTGGTGGTGCTGCAATTCGTAATATCGGTAGGTCTGATGATTGGCAGCCTGGTGGTGTTTCAGCAATTGAGGTTTATTCAGGACAAAAAACTCGGCTACGAACGCGAAGCTGTCCTGGTATTGGAAAACACCGAAATGCTGGGCGAAAAGGAGGCTACGCTCCGTGAGCAATTGCTGCAAGATCCGCGGGTACACAACGCCAGTATTTCGGGATACCGCCCTGTAGGCCCCTCGTTCAACAATAACTCGCTGGTCTATCCTGATGAGCGAGCCGATCAACTCATGCGCACCCTCCGGTACAGTGTGGACGAACAGTACATTCCAACGCTGGGGATGCGCCTGATCAGGGGACGTAATTTTTCGAGCGAGCAGCCTTCTGATTCCACCGCGATCATCATCAACCAAACGGCCGCGAAGGCTTTCGGTTGGGGCGATCAGGCGGTAGGACACCAGTTACACTGGAGCGTTCAAAATGCGCCCAAGGTGTCTTATCAGGTCATCGGGGTGGTCGAAGATTTCCACTTCAAGTCCTTGCACGAACCCATTGCACCCTTATTGATGATATTGGAAAGAACGTCTGGGATCATGCTCAAAATCCAGGCTGCTGAGGTGGCCGGCATGTTGGCTTCCGTGCAGGAAAAATGGAAAGGTATGGGAATGGATGAGCCCCTCGAATATGCATTTATGGACGATTATTATCAAAAAGCATACGCGGTAGAGCAGAAAACGGGGCTTATCATTGGGATCTTCACAGGATTGACGATTTTCATTGCCTGCCTTGGGCTTTTCGGCCTCGCCGCGTTTATGGCTGAGCGCCGCACCAAAGAAATCGGCATCCGAAAAGTGCTCGGCGCATCCGTGGCTGGCATTACAGGTTTGCTGGCCAAGGATTTTTTGAAATTGGTGCTTATAGCGATCCTCATCGCCTCGCCCCTTGCCTATTATTTCATGCAAAAGTGGCTGGCTGATTTTGCTTATCGCATAGATTTACAATGGTGGATGTTTGTCGCGGCGGCTTTGGCCGCGGTGTGCATTGCGTTTTTAACCGTCGGTTTTCAGAGTGTTCGGGCGGCTTTGGCGAATCCGGTGGAGTCGCTGCGCAGCGAGTAAATAAGTTTGACCATTGGGGGATTTGGTTATGCAAGTGCTCGGGCTTGGCCAACCAAATCCCCAAATAACCATCCCTCTAAACCAGCTATAGCCATCAACAATAAATACCATGCTCACGCACTACATTCGTTTTTTGTTCCGAAAGCAGCCCGTATTCGCAGCGTTAAACTTTGCCGGCTTAATCATCGGCATGACGGCAGCCTTGCTGCTGTTTGGATACGTTCGGTATGAGCAGCGCTACGACCGGCAAACACCCCATGCAGGGCAAATTTGGCGCGTATTCAACCAGACCTCTGGGGGTACAGTTATTACAAAAGACGCCAATACGCACAGTGCTGTAGGTCCTACGCTGAAAGCCGAGGTTCCGGGTGTGATTGATTTCGCCCGATTGTATTGTGGCAACAGTCCGGAAGTGGTGGTTTTGGCAGAACAACAGCCCTTTGAGGTGTCCCGCTGTTATACCACGGATCCGGGTTTTTTGCGGCTTTTTCCACAAAAGATATTGCAGGGCAATCTTACGACTTGCCTCCATGAGCCCTATCTGGCCGTGATCACTAAATCCCAATCGGAGCGGATCTTTGGCGTCGGAGCAACCCTTGGAAAAACTTTTCGAATAACGGAAGGCATGATGGCGGGACAATACACGGTCTCCGCCGTCGTAGCAGACCCTCCGGAAAATACCCACCTGAAATTTGATGTGCTGGTTTCCTACGCCACACGATACGCCAAGGGCCATCGCGATAATTTTGAATCGTACTGGGATTACAATTATTTCCAACTTGAGCCGAATACAAATCCCGATAACGTGCGCCACAAACTGTCCGAGATCAATGAAACATTTTTGAAAACCGAAGGCATTCGTCTTGATATTCAGCGGTTTACCGACATACACCTACACTCAGACCTTACCTACGAACTTGAACCCAATGGAAGTGCGAGCACCGTCCGGTTTCTCGGCCTGATTGCCTTGTTAATTTTAGGCATCGCATTCATCAATTATATCTACCTCGCCACTGCTTTTGCCCGGGAACGCAGCAAGGAAGTGGGCGTCCGAAAAGCATTGGGGGCTAGTAAAGGAATGCTGATAGGCCAATTCGTCTGGGAGAATTTTCTACTCAGCACTGCCGCATTTGGCGCCTCGAGCTTTTGCTTTTGGCAACTATCCCCATGGTTCGGCCAACTGATTGGCCGGCAAATGACGCCCGGGTTCGACCCCTTGTTCTGGGCCGGAAGTGCCGGATGTGTCCTGGTGCTGGCATTGCTCTCTGCCTTGTACCCTGCGCTACAATTATCGGGATTTCGGCCCTCGGAAGCATTGGCTGGAAACCTAAAAACAGGCAAAGGTGATTTAGTGCATAAATCGCTTGTTATGACACAGTTCGCTTGTTCTATTGGCTTGATCTTCGGAGTTTTAGTGGTAGGTAACCAGTTGGATTTTTTGAAAAACCACGGACTTGGAGTACAGCTTGACCAATTGGTAGCCGTAAAATCTGCTCGCACCCAAGGATCTGAAGACACGCTGTCTGCCGCTAATCTGGCTTTATTCAAAACCGCTTGTACCCAAATGCCAGGCGTACATGGCCTGGCTTCCTCCAACATTGTACCCGGCCTGGGCATCAACACCATAAGTGGAAGCAATCGGCCTATGCATTGGACACAAAAGCCTGAATATGTGCGTATTTCCTCCTATTTTGTCAACACCGACGAGCGTTTTTTTGATCTGTTTGGCATTCAAGTCCTAGCCGGGCAACATCATTTTTTTGCAGATCCCGCAGCCCGATACCGCACGGTAAGCATCAATCAAACCATGCTCAAAGCATTGGGATTCCCCAGGCCGGAGGCAGCCATCGGCCAACAAATTGCCTATGAAAACAGCGAAGGCGGCTCGACCATGACCATCGGCGCGGTGGTGGAAGATTTTCACATCGAATCGTTGAAAACGACTCCAAAACCAACGCTGTACTATTGTTTTGCGCCAGACCAATTGAATTACCTCACGCTGAAAATTGCCCCGGAAAATATGACCGCTACCCTTGCTGCCCTGCAATCCTCCTGGGCTGGTATTTACCCGGACAAACCATTTCGGTATTGGTTTTTGGATGAACATTTCGCCCACCAATATCGAAGTGAAACGCAATTCGGGCAGTTGTTTGGCTTGTTTTCTGGATTGGCCGTTGTCATTTCCTGCCTTGGATTACTTGGGTTGACCGCCTTCAACATGCAGCGCAGAAGAAAAGAAATCGGAATCCGAAAAGTACTGGGCGCTAGTGTGGTGGGCATCACCGGACTGCTGACCAAAGACTTTATCAAACTCCTCTGCATCGCCTTTGTCATTGCCGCACCCATCGCCTTCTATTTTATGGACAAATGGCTCGCCGACTTTGCCTATCGCATTGATATTGAATGGTGGATGTTTGTTTTGGCAGGTGGAATGGTTGTCTTAGTGGCGCTCACAATGGTTGCTATTCAGAGTGTTCGGGCGGCTTTGGCGAATCCGGTGGAGTCGCTGCGCAGCGAGTGAATTAAGTGAGTTGTTTGGGGATTCGAGCGCACCGGCTTGGTTACTAATAACCAGATCCCCAAATAACCATAGCGACCAATAACCCCTCCTTGACTCATGGGCTATGGAGGTTAAAAATCCACAGCAAAATGCTACTCAACAACCTAAAAATCGCCCTGCGAAATCTCTACCGTAACCGCAGCTACGCCACCCTGAATACCCTCGGGCTCGGGCTCAGCATCGCCTGTTGTGTATTGATTTTTCTATTGGTTCAGCACCATTTGGGTATTGACGGATATTACGCCAAGGCCGACCATACCGTCTTAATCACTGCGGAAGCCACCTGGGTAAAAAGCTTTTGGTCAAAGTAGTAAATCCCAACAACATAGCCTTTGGCTTCGTTGCCGTCTTGCAGCTTTTCTACTACGGTTAAATCCTTGTCGTAATACGGAAATCCAAGCTCGATGGCAGGCTCGTCGTTTTCCATGGATTCCGTGGAGCTGTAATCTCCGGCGGACATAAAAATGGGCTTTGGCAGGTTTTTTTTGGCCCAGGTATAGGCGGTTTGATAGGCATCGTCCTGCGCTTGGAAGAGTCGTTTTGCGCCTGTGTTTATCACTCAATGCCGCATCAATTCGGGGATGTTCATGGAGCCGCCCAATTCAAAGTTGAGCGACAGGATCATCTGTTGTCCTTGTATACCCGCGTCTGTTTGCCAGTGACTACGAGGTATAATATCCTGATACCTCATGTGAAATTCCGCTGGCTCCAGCATTTCGATGAAGATACTGGTTTGAGCCCTACGCGGCTTCGTCTCCAAAACAGATTTAAGCATTTCAAGCGTCTGTTTTCGAAAGGTGGGGGTAGGCTCTCCAAAAACCTGAATATAGGCAGCCTGGTCAATCACTCCCACTGAAATATCCCCCATACCATTGTCTTTCAAGGCTTTAAATAGCTATCGCGCCTGGGCAACCTCCTTTTTTGCCCGTTCATGCGCGGTCATCACCGTGCTTGAATCAAAGCTTGCTCCCTCCGTGCCCTTGTGCCAATCCAGCAAAAACTGCACCTCCGGGTCTGCCATTTCGCCGATGACAGCCTGCTTGTTGCCTTGAATCTGTACCATCACGTCGAGCATTTTCAGGTTGTGAAGCAATACCTGAAATTGTCCGGGGAACATCCGTTCCAGCTCGACTTCCACGTTTTTTTTAGCGGGTGTTTTTTTGCGAAAGCAGTTGAAAACCGTGAACGCAAGGATAGCCACGATCAACAGGAACAGGCCGAGAGTGGAACCGAGAATAATTTTTATCATTTTTGGGCGATGTATAATGGCATGATCAAATGGCTGAAAATCGTCTGTATAAAAGACCTGGATTTTGTGTAAAGGTTTCGGGGACCGGTACGCCAAAGTTGTCAAATTTTCAAAAGTTGTCAAATTTTCACGAGCCCCGAAGTCATCAGTTTGCAGAGTAAAACGTGAGCACATTTTCCCCTATGATGAAAGAACCCGTGCCGCCGTTTTTGTCATCCAGTATCTGTTCCCCGATGAACCTAAGCACCTGTTCGCGCCGTTCGAGCGGGAGTTTGGTGCGGGCTTCCCATTGCTCTGAGGTAGGGATGTCCACAATGACAAGTGCATCGCCCCCGGCAAACTCCCACCACATATCGAAATGGGCGTCAGGGCTTTCGTAATAGATGGTGCCGCCGCGCCCAGAATCGCTGTAGCGAAGTTTGGGGTTGCCTTCCAATCGGAGCCGCTGAGGCTTGACGGTGGCATACTTGGTGACTCGCTCCAAGAGTTGTCGGATTTCTTCTACAAATTTCATAGGTACATCAAGCCAGACCGCGATGTTGCGCGTGGATTTACCCGCTTCGAGGTGCATGCGAGTCAGGTTTCGTAATAGTTCGGTTCTGGCAGCTTCTGCGAACTGTTTTTGTCTGCCTTCAAAATATTCCTGCGCCATTTTATCGCCTTCCCGCTCGGCTTTGGCGCGTTCTTCTTTGGCTGCGTAGAGTTCTTTTATTACCGCTTCGCGCTCTTTCATCAGCGCAGCATTGGCCTTGTCAACGCCCTTGAGGGAATCCTTCATGACCTTTTCCATCATTTTGGAAAATTGCTTTTGCTGGGCCGAAACGATCTCTGCTACCTGCTTTTGAACCGCTGCAGCAATGCGGGCTTCTTCGTCTTGATTTGCCATATTAAACACGCTAAGTTATTTCATATCTGGATTTAAGACGATGAACAACAACACAAATAGCCCGTACAATAAAACGGGCAAGGATGGAATCCAAGCCAGAACAATGGCCAGCGCCTTCGGTCCATGATTGAACATATAGTAACTACCCCCAGGTGCATAAAATCAGGGTGCCCAGAATCAGGCCGTTCCCGCCATTTTTGGGATAGCCCGCAAAACGGGTAGCATCTTCAAAAACAAAATAAAGGGCCAAAACAATGGCAATGCAATCAATGCCAAAAGCAGCATAAAAGGCGATTTTAGATGTCCAGGACATAGATTATAGTTTTAGATTGTACAGAAATCTGGTACGATCCAATAAAAACTATTGGTGCTTTTTTATCCAGTTGTCCAGCGCAGCAATGCATTTAAACTTTGGCTTTTCCACTTCGGAAGGCAGATCCAAAGCGGCTCGCACCGCAAGCACCGCCGGACGATAATCGGCGCCCATCCCCTCAAATTTGTCCACCGTTCGAAGCATTCGCTCCACCTCCCACGAAAATTGATCCGCGTAAAAATAGTGCGCTTGCGTAGCCTCGCTAATTTGCCGCCGCATCCAATCTGCAATGGATAAAACCCCCGTGTTGACGGCTCCGACAAAAAGCGCTTGATCGTCTACTTCATTGGAAGCAAGAAAAATAAAGGCCTCCGAAGCACCCTTGTTTTCGAGTAAGCGAACCAGTTCTTGTTGCCAGTCTGGCCGGGTTTTGATTTTTGCCAGGGCTCTTTCGCGCACATCGGCGTCATGGTTGGAATCCGTATAGCTCAGAATGTTGGATATATTTTTCGTTACATCGCAGCCATCAATAAAGTTTAGGTGATCCTGATGATAGCGGGCCTGATCCGCTTGGATACCTTCCAAACGTTGTACGGCATTTTGATTGGAATCAACCATCCATCCAATTATACCTGCCCCAATGCCCAGAACTGCTATACCAAAAATTACCATCAGGGGGACTTTGTACGCTGTTTTGGGCAGCACCTCGAGGAATCTATCGTTGAGCAAAATCATGCCTGTAAATATCAATATCAGCGGTACGAGTATTGGCGAAAATCCCGAGAACAGCCTAAAAACCGCAGCGGTTGCTCCCGGTTCGTTCCCCTTGAACAGCAAACTTAAAGTCGCTGTGATCACTGCCCCCAACAAGCCAAACGCTACCATCAGAAATTGGGTGCCTTTGCTGGGTGAAATCCATTCAAAATTGCCTTTCGAAGCAATGGAAAAGGCCACGACCGTCATGCAAACAAAGAAAAGCAGGTTGAAAATAATGATTCCCCACACATAACCCATTGCAGCGTCGCCTCCACGTGACGTTTCTTTCCCAAAAAGAGAACTCGAAAAAATCAAGAAAATCAAGGCTGCAATGCCAAGGAAGGTGTTGCCAAGGAGGGTCATGGTGAACGAAATTCAAGGGTGTAAGTGACTGTTTTGCCGGACAATTTTACGGCACGGATTTGAAAGTTCAAAAAATCCCTACATGGGCTGCCGCTTTATTCCAGAATTAAAAACTCCACCCTTCGGTTCTTTTCATTGGGGACTCCATCTGCCTCGCGTACCAAGGGCCGGGTATCGCCGTAGCCTTTGGTCAAAATCCGTTGGGCAACAATTCCTTTTTGCATCAGATAACTGGCCACCGTTTGGGCGCGCTGTTCAGAAAGCAGCAGGTTTTTGGCTGCATTCCCTACATGGTCGGTATGCCCTTCAATGGTCAGGCGGTATTTTGGATTGCGCCCTAAAAATCCTGCAAGCCGATCTAGTTCCGGCTCGGATGCTGGCAACATGGTGCTTTTACTTTTTATGAAGAGAATGTTTTTGGGGATGTATTTTTCGAGGGTGTCCTTGGCGATTTTGGCAGGATTCAACGCTCGGACTGCTGGTTTGGGAGCCTGTTTTTTCGACTCTGATTGACTTGTTTTAGGAGGGGGAAGGTTGGACAGGGGTGGTGGAGTGGCGCTGGGAGCGACCGGTTTGGGGACCGACAAAAATCGAGGATCTATTGGATGGTCGTTGTACCCGAGCAAACCTTGAAAAACTGGGGTTTCGCTGGGCAATTGCCAGTAAAGTTGAATTTCACCTTCAAGCAACGCGTTGAAATATTCTATCTGGAGACTATACTGTTGTCCAGCTTGCAGATCAATTTCCCCTACAAAACGTTCGGAGTCATGCATGCCCCAGGCATTGATCACCATTTTGCCATTTACCATGACCCGGATTCCATCGTCCACATGGGCCCGAAACAGATAGCTCCCGGTTTCAGGGGCTTTTATTTTGCCCATCCAGCGCACCGAAAACACATTCGGGTCAACCCCCGGTGCCGGTGCGATATTGTTCCAAACAAAATTGATCTGGGCATCCGTTCGGGTCAGTACTTTTTGGTCAAAATTTTGACCGTTGAAGTATTCGCCTTGAAGGCCCTGCTGCCCTTGAAGGTTGGGGCTGAAACCGCATAAAGCGGCGAAGCAAAATGTGAGCGTTTTTGTAGTCAATGTGCCCTATGTTTCTATGTGTTTATTATCAAAAAACTTAAGAGTTGATTTCATCCACCCGTTCCATCACAGTGGTTTCATCTCCTTCGTCCGTATGCCGCAAGAGATGCCATTTGTCAGCGTTCACACGAGACCAGGTCATAGGTTTCAGGCCCGGAACCAATGGGTCAAATAGGATATTCTTTGCGCTGATCCAGGTCACAACCCATTGCCGGTTTTGGCCAAAGTAATAATGGCCATCTTTCCAAATGACAAACTGAGCCGCTTTTTGATTTCCGTTCACAGTCTTGGTGACTTCCAAAATATGATCGGTATGAAACAGGAACTGTTGCTCAAGCACTTGACCGCCAGCTTTCCCTTTCCACTCGCCTGTCAGCCATTTCAAATTTCGCAAGGCCGAACGGTCGTATTGGGCATGATACGGCAGGCTCAACTTCGGTATTAACCTGAGGGCTGCCAAGGGGCAATTGGTTGGTGCAGGAAGTAATCAGTGGAAAGAAAAAAACGAAAAGTAGGGAGCGTAACATGGCGAAAGATTTTTAAAAGTGGAGGTAGCCATGTTATGAGCAAAAGGATTGCCGATAAACGCCATGCATAAACCGCGACATACGGCAATCCTTCGCGGTCAGCCCACCAAACGATATAATAAATACCGGGTTCCTTCATTTCCCCGTTACATATTATCACTCAAAAATGAATCTTGGTGACCAAGGCTGATACAAACAAAACGTGTTGAAAAACATTGGAAGCACCATGCTGATACGCGCAATTTCCCTTATTTTTGTCCCCAAAAGATCATTCCATGGCGCTCCAAGACAAATATATCAACCCTTTTACGGATTTCGGATTCAAGAAGTTGTTCGGCTCTGAGCCGAACAAAGACTTGTTGATTGATTTTTTGAACCAGATTTTGCCCAGAAAACACCAAATCAAAGACCTTACTTACGCCAGCACAGAGAAGCTCGGTAACACGGAAACTGACCGAGGGGCCATTTGGCCACAGGCATTACAGGAACGCATATTTCAAAAACTGTTCGAGGCCGCAGAGATCGCCAAATTCACGCCTGAAGAAAAAAATAAATACGAGGAGAGCCTTAAATATTACCGGGATTTGAAAAATGTGGTGGATACTTCGTTTGATGACGGAAAAGCAGAAGGCAAGGCAGAAGGCAAGGCAGAAGGCAATGCAGAAGGCAAGGCAGAGGGCAAGGATGAGAGAAACATGGAAATTGCCCAACAAATGAAATCTGATGGTGAGCCAGTTGAGAAAATCATTCGCTACACTGGGCTGTCAAAGGAAGCGATAGATAATATATAATAAAACATTCCTTCTTCTATGACCTCGCTTTCATGCCTCCTAAATGTCGGCACATCGCGAGTTCAATTCTTTCAAAGAATATAGTCTGTACTCACTCGCTTCGCAACGACTTAACCGGATTCGCTAGCGCCGCCCGCACACTCTGAAACGCGACCGTTAAAAACGCGATAGATACAGCGCCTAAAGCCGCTATTGCAAACATCCACCATTGAATATCAATACGATACGCAAAATCAGCCAGCCATTGTTGCATAAAATAGTAGGCAACAGGCGAGGCAATGACAATAGCTATGATGACCAATTTTAGGAAATCTCGCGCCAGCAAACCTGTGATACCCAGTACGCTCGCGCCCAGTACTTTGCGCACACCGATTTCCTTGGTACGACGTCGGGCGGCATGTGCAGCCAAGCCCAACAATCCAAGGCAGGAAATGAAAATGGCCAATAACCCAAAGCCTTTGCAAGTAGCCGAAAAACGGTTTTCAGCGATATAGAATTCAGCAATGCTCTCATCGAAAAACGTTGGCTCGAACACCTGTTCGGGATAGCTGCTGTCAAACTCACGCTGGATAGCGGCCGTAGTACTCGAAATGTTTTTGGGCGAAATTTTGACCCCTGCGCTGTACATCCGTTTCAGGCTGGTGGTCATCGCGATCGGTTCTACGGTACGATGCGCGGAGTGTGCATGAAAATCTTTCACCACACCCACCACACTGCGCCATTGGTTGCGGCCCGTGCGAATTTCTTTCCCAAGCGCTTCTTCCGGGTTTTTGATGCCCACTTTTTTCAACATGGTTTCGTTCACCACATATTCTTTCGCAGTATCACTCGGCTCTAGCCATCGGCCAGCCAACAATTGCAGGCCATAGGTTTTTTGAAAATCTGCATCACAATACTTCATGTTCGTGCTAAACTTTTGGTCTTCCGTTCCACGACCAAAAGCGAAATTGTTTGCCCAGGTACTTCCAGAGGCTGGCTGGTCGCTGCTGAATGCCACAGACTCTACGCCAGGTATTTGCAGTAGGCGTTGTTTCAAGCCGGTCAGTTTGGATTGACTGAGGCTATCGCCATTGATCCCGAAAGTGTAAACGAGGTCTTTTTTAAACCCTAAATCCATATTGCGCACATAGTCCAATTGCCCCAGCGTGATGATGGTGCCTACTACAAGTGCCTGCGCAATCATGAACTGAAGCACGACCAAACCTTTCCGTACGGAGCTGCCGCCAATCGAACGGTCAGAAGCGTCATTTTTCAAGGCTTGAATGGGGTTGAAGCCCGCCAAAATCAGGGCTGGATAAAAGCCCGAAAGCAGCGTGATTGTTAGACCAGTCACCACCAAAAAACCAAAAACAATGGGCTGGTTTAGGAAGGGCAACTCAGTAGGCACTTCCGAAATTTGCTCCAGAAGAGGCGAAGTTGCCCAAGCCAACAAGATCCCTAACACCATCGAAAACAACACGATCAAAGCCGTTTCAAGCATAAATTGCCCAAACAGATTGCCCCGGCTTCCGCCCAGTGCCTTGCGAACGCCCACTTCTTTGGAGCGGTGCAGGGCTTGTGCCGTGGAAAGGTTGATGAAATTGAAACAAGCCATCAGCAAGACTAAAAAACCGATGGAGGAGAGTACCCAAAGCCTGCTCTTCGAGATGACGTGCGTGGCCGAAGTGCCGTAACGATCATCATAGTGTAATTCCGAAAAGGGCTGAAGGAGGTGTTTTCGGGACGCACGGCTGCCGCCCCTTTGCTCGGCGTATTCTTTTTGGCCCACTTGCGCAACCAGATCATTGGCCGCCTGAAACTGGGCGGCATCTGCCAAAAGGCCAAACTGTTGGTCATTAGAACTGGTGCTGCCCCAGTCTTCGCTATACTCGTATTTTTCTTTGTTGCCCAGAATAGTCGAATACGATACGACCAGGTTGATAGGCAAGTCACAATTCACCTGTGCGTCTGCCACAACACCTTGAACCGTCATGGGGTCGTTCTCAATCAGCAGCGTTTGCCCTAGTGCATTTTCCCATTTGCCAAAACACTTCTCAGCCATCGTTCGGGTCAAGACCAGCGTGTTTGGCTCCTTGAGTGCCGTGTTTTTATCGCCGGCAAGCCATTGAAAATCAAAGATTTGGAAAAAATCAGGCTCTACAAAAAAGGAAATTTTTTCTTGGGCGATGCTAAATTTCTTGAGGGCAGGACCGCCCGTTGGATTGGGCACGAGGACGGTTGGCCAATATTCTTTGATTTTACTGGTTGCAGCGAATTGCGGCACGGTACTTTTCACCACTGTCATGACTGGCAGCGGCACCCCGCGCGTAAAACTTTCCTCGCCTTCGAGACCAATATCCTGGGTCACAACCCGCACGATGCGCTCGTAGTTTTGGAAGTTTTTGTTGAAACTCAACTCATATTGGACAATACGAAAAATCAGCAGGACCGCTGCAATGCCGACTGCCAGACCAAGGATATTGAGCACGGCAAAACCTTTTTGATTGCGCAGGTTGCGCAAGGCGAGGGTGAGATTGTTTAGTAGCATGGTATTTTGTTTTTGCAGCTTTAGTAGATGTTGCCCCGACTAATTCAATTCTTCACCAATTCCTCATTTTCAACGCGCCCGTCTTTCAGGTGCAGGATACGATTTCCATACTTCGCATTTTCCTCAGAATGTGTGACTTGTACGATGGTCACGCCATCTTCACGGTTCAGCGTTTTGAAAACTTCCATGATTTCTTTGGCTTGTTGGCTTTGCAAATTGCCCGTGGGCTCATCGGCCAGAATGAGTTTGGGCCGACCGATCAGTGCGCGTGCCACGCCGACAAGTTGTTGTTGCCCGCCAGAAAGTTGATTGGGAAACAGGTCTTTTTTTGCCACCATATTGAAACGGTCGAGCAGGTCGGCAATGCGGCTTTTCCGTTCAGCGGAGGGCACTTTTTTGTAGAGCAGGGGCGTCTCGAGG
>JBBQSW010000042.1:0-14370 GCA_038213575.1 Chitinophagales bacterium
AGGCAGTTTTGTCCATAAATTGACCCACCAGCAATTGGCGTTCAGCGAGGTGTCCCCTTGGGTAATCGAGCGTGCGAAGACCGTTTTTTCAAGCTTTCTATTCGACATTCTTGGACTCGCTGATGAGTCTTCAACGAGCAACAACAGTGGCACGGTGGAAGGGCTGATGAATCTTATCCTAGAAATCAGAGGACAAGCACGCGAGCAAAAAGACTGGGGCACTAGCGATAAAATTCGCGATGCGTTATCTGCTGCGGGCATCACCGTGAAGGACGGAAAAGAAGGGGTAAGTTGGGCAAAAGCATAACACATTTTAAGGCTTAAAATAAACAAGAGTCCTTCTGAAGATGCTCGCAGGGGACTCTATGTTTGTTTTAGTTTTCGTCAAATTTTGGTAATACTACCAATATTCCCGCCATTTTGCCAGAAATTCGCATCCTCCTAAAAAGACGTAATCTTCTGAACTATAAAATGCTCCGCTTATGTCCTCTGACGATCGTATTCGCAAACACGGCAAAATCCGAATACCCTTACTCATACTTGGATTTACCATGACCCTCATTTTCATTGTACTAGGGTCTTGGATACTTTTAGACGAAACTTTCCTCGTGGGTATCCCTACGGAATTCCGCAATATTTTTGCAATAATGGTGCTGGTTTATGGCCTCTACAGAGGCTGGAGGGTTTATGCCGATCACTTTTAACCTACCTAATTATGCTTCGCAACGGTTTCATTTTTACCATAGTATCGCTTCTGTGGATTTCATGCGCAGAACGTGATAAAGCAGGAAAAGTACTCGACACCATTACCACGGGCGAAATAACTATAGCCGTGGAGGAAGGCTACAAGCCAGTCATTGCATCCTGCATTGACGTCTTTGATTCGATTTATCGAACCGCCAAAATCAACCCACGGTATATTTCGGAAGGGGAGGCTGTGAACGCGCTTATACAGGATTCTTTGCAAGTCATTATCATCGGCCGGCAACTTGCTGTAAAAGAGCTCGAATATTTTCAATCGCGTGGTTTCACGCCCCCCACTATCCCCATTGCGTATGATGCGCTAGCGATCATACTTCACCCAGAAAACCGCGACACGGTTCTGACCATGCAACAGGTAAGTGAGATACTTGTCGGAAAAGCGGCGACATGGAAAGATCTCAATCCTAAATCAGCGCTGGGAAACATCCAGTTGGTGTTTGACAATCCATTGAGCGGGACGCTGCGCTATGTACGTGATTCTGTTATTGCTGGTCAAGAACTATCCAAACAGGCCACGGCACTGAAAAGCAATGCAGATGTGATTGATTATGTCAGCAAAAACAAAAATGCCATCGGCATCATTGCTGCCAACTGGATCTCGGACACAGATGATAGCGGGGTACAAAAATTCATGCGTGAAATCAGAATCGCTGATGTGGCCAAGGAAACCGGAAAAGAGGGTTACGGACCTTACCAAGCCTATCTGGCTACAGGTGATTATCCTTACAAGCGCACCATCTACATCATCAATGCACAAGCACGACGCAATGGTCTCGGGGCAGGATTTTCTTCTTTCTTGGCTAAAGATGGCCAGCGAATTATGCTCAAAGACGGCCTGTTGCCAGCCAACGCGGTCACGCGCTTAATAAAATCAAGTCGTTAACTTAAATGTTTGTCAAAACGGCTGTTTAGGAGTCTATTTATTGCCCGAATTACGTCTTTAAATAAAGCGGAACTTCGCCCTCTAAAAAATTGGGCAAGCGAAACGCCCCATCAATTTTTAAACACAATACTTTTTCCGAACAATGACAAATCTTCTGAAAAAAGCCCTTTTACCGGTGGCAATCCTCTTTGCCCAAACAGCCTTCGGCCAAAGTCATGCTGCGGGTATTGAAGCCATGCAACTCGAAGACTGGGATAAGGCAATCAGTGTCTATTCCGGGTTGATAAAAGCTGACCCCACCGACCAAAGCGCTTTCTTAAGCCTTGGCAACGCTTATCTTGCCAAAGGTGACAAGGCGAATGCAAAATCGAATTTCGAAGCTGCATTGCCCGCAAAACCCGACGGCCTTATGGTTTATATTGCCAATGGCCGGGTCTTGTTGCTCGAAAATCAACCCGTAGAAGCCGAAAAGCAGTTTGGCAAAGCAAAAAAGTACGCCAAAAAAGACATGACTATTTGGCGGCAGATTGGTGAATCTTATTTTTACTATATCGAGCCGGGGGCGAAAAAACCCAATCTAGCCAAAGCTGAAGAGTACCTCAAGGCGGCCCTGGAGGTTTCTTCCAAAGATTTTGCCCTTCAAATGTCTCTGGGTGCTTGCTACAAAGAAATGTCGAGCGGTGGCCCGGCGGCCCAGCATTATGAGTATGCAGCGGCGTTGGAACCGAAAAACCCGCTTCCAAAACTAATGCTGGCCAAGGTTTACCGTATCGCCAAGGTGCCAGAAAAACCCATTATTTTCTACAACAAAGCATTGGAAGTTGCTCCTAATTATAGCCCTGCGCTGCGTGGCAAAGCGGAGTATTACTTTTTTGTACAGCGCAATTACGATGAAGCGGCAAAGGCTTACAAAGAATTGGTAGAGAAGGGTTCTGAGGTGAAAATTGAGGATGAAATGCAGCTGGCCAATAGTTATTACCTCATAAAGGATTGCATTTCAACCAGCGATCTGGTTGAAAAAATTCTGCAAAAGGATGCAGCTAAAAACTACCTGCGCCGTCTTCTGGCATATTGTGATTTTGAGAACGGCAACTTTGACCGCAGCTTAAAAACGCTTAACGAATATTTCCAAATTGTCACGCCCGACAAGGTGTTGCCCTCGGATTATGAATATCATGCCAAGCTTCTGGTGCAAACCAAGGGCGATACCACCCAAGCCATAATGGATTACAAAAAAGTAATCGAAATGGATAGCAGTCGGTGGGGCCTTTACGAGGATATTGACAAACTGGAATGGGCGCGCAGGGACTATTGTGGCGCTTTGGCTGTTTACAAAATGTACTTGGACTCCGTGGCTACACCCAAGGCTACTGAATGGTACAATCTTGGCATGCGCCACTATTTCTGCAAAGAGGATTCGTTGCACTTCCAAAATGCTGAAATGGCTTTTGCTAAAGTGACAGAGATAAATCCTCAAGCAGCCATCGGTTGGCTTTGGGCTGCTAAATCTGCAGAAAAAATGGATCCATCGGCGGACTCCATCGCTGCTCACCCAGAATTGGCCAATGAATATGGCAAGGCTCTCCAGTACTATGAAAAATACGCCGAGGTAGCAGAATTGGATAATGACAAAAATAAAAAGGACCTCTTGAAGGCCTACCAATACGTTGCCTACGTCTATTTTGTAAAAGGTGACGCCGAAAAATTCAATCCGGTAATGGACAAATGGCAGGCTTTGGAAACAGATACTAATCAGATTCAAACGATTACTGAAATGCGACAGGCATTTGGTAAAGAATCGAGACCTGTTAATGGAGGTGGCAAAAATTGATATTGCTTAGTGCAATTCAAGCAGCACAATGGGCTTCCTGCATTTTTGTAGGAGGCCCATCGTGTTTTAGACACTGGCCTCTTGTTTTTTGCCAAATAATGTCAGGCAGCGATATTATTGCTTATTGCATCTCGCGTTTTGCGTACCTTCGGGGAGTTTGCAGCCCCAGCGAGCCAATTTAATAGTGCTCCCAACTATCGTAATCCTTTGAACGAACATGAACTTATCCGAGGTTGCTTGCGCGGGTCTGCGCAGTGCCAGCGCGACTTGTACGAGCGTTTTGCCGGCAAGATGTACGCGGTATGCCTGCGGTATGCTCGTACCCGGGAAGATGCGGCGGATATATTGCAGGAAGGTTTTTTGAAGGTTTTTTCAAAAATGGGGCAGTTCCAGTTTCAAGGATCGTTCGAGGGATGGGTGCGGCGTGTGATGGTGAATACAGCACTGAGGGCTTATCAGAAACAACGCTATGAATTTGAACAGACGGGTTTTGAGCGATTGCCCGAGTTGCCTGTAGAACCGGATGCCGTGGCGCTTCTCTCAGAATCCGAACTTTTGGATATCGTGCGAAAATTGCCGGATGGCTACCGCGCAGTGTTCAATTTGGTGGCGATAGAAGGTTATTCACATGCAGAAGCGGCCAACGTGTTGGGTATTCAAGAAAGCACATCTCGTTCCCAACTGACCAAAGCACGACGGCATTTGGAGGAAGAAGTAGGAAAGTTGGAACGAATAATGCCGTGAGATAGAATGGCTTAGACAACTAAACAAGGATATAGAAATCCAACCAAAGTCAAAAACCCCAATGAATAAGAAGGTTAATATCATGGAAAACCCGAGTTTTAAAATTGACGAAATTTTCCAACAGCGGCTGCACGACGCGGAAGTGCCCCCCCCTCCGTTCGTGTGGCCGGCTGTGGAACAGGAACTTCAAAAGCAACGTCGTCGTAAATTGTTCCTGTGGCTGTTTACATTCGGTACGGCCGTGGCCTGTGCATGGTTCTGGCATTCAAGCCATTGGAAAGGCACAAATTCAGGGCAACCCCTCGCTCCAAGCGTCGAGCTTCCAAAAAATGCTCAGGATGGGCACCTTGCAGCTATACCTGAAGCACCTGAAATCAATGTCAAAACGGATCATTCGTACTACACAGAGCCAGTATCTACAATAGCAGAGCTTTATACCCATAAAGCTCCGCCAGATTCTAAAGGACGTTCTTCCTTGATTCCAAGCAAAGAATACGATCCATCGGAAATACCCATCAGCCAGCCAGAAGATAGGGACAAACAATTAAAGACGCCTATTACAGCTAATATTGAGGTTTTTCAGGATACGAAAACAAACCAAGCCTCTATTTCCAATAAATCATTGAGAATCAATGCGGTGAAATCGGTTGTTTCGCTTTCAGACAAAAGGAAACAATTCCCCCTTAAATCATTCAAGTCGCAGGCCCACCGAAAAAAGCTGCAACCAAAACTTTGCTATGACTTCGCCCGGCACCCAAGTGCATGGTTGTTAGACGTATATGCCGGCCCCTCTTTAGCCCAGCGCTCCCTAACAAGCCGGCTTGAGGATGAGCCCTATCTCAACCAGCGATTGGCCACAGAACGGCGTAGCGTTGCTATGAATGCAGGAATTCGGGCATCACTTATGTTTAACAGCAACTTTTTGATTCGCACCGGCCTGCACTATGACCAAGTGACTGAAGTGTTTGAATATATTGACCCAACGACAGTGATATATAGATTGAAGTTCACACCCGGAAACCCAATACCGGATACTTTAGGGGTCGAATATGGTGAGAACTACCTAAAAACCTATAATCGCTACGGTTTGCTTGACTTGCCTTTGATTGTAGGGGTAGAGATGCGCCAGGGGCGCTCAGGTTTGAGTTTCAACGCAGGCGTTTCAGCAAATGTGCTCTTCCACAAACGCGGAGTTATTATTGATCCCAACACACATGAACCTGCGAATTTTGGCACTTTTCCAGATGATCCTAAATCAATTGGCCCAAAAACAAGTTTGAGTTCGGATGTATTCCGCACGAATGTGGGTTTGAGCGCAATGGCGAGCATCCAATGGTATTGGCATCTGAGCCCACATTTTAGGCTGTTTGCTGAGCCTTCGTTCCGGCAGGTATTGCGCCCGGTATCGCTGGGCAACCATCCCGTGGAGCAGCGTTACAGCATACTTGGGCTGCGCCTGGGTGCGACCAAGATTTTTTAAAAGTCGAAAAAAAGAGGGGCAAGCAGCGCAAAGCACACAAAGCGGGTCTAAACAAAAATTCAAAACACCAAAAATAAACGCGAAGAAAAATGTCACGCATTCGATTGTCATATTGGCCGATACTATTTCTGGCCTTGTGGAGTTGCCGCAAGGACGTGGAAGAATTCATGCCTTATGCGCCAACGGCGCAAGCGCTTGGCAACTTATTGGCCGAGCAAGTCCCAGGTGCTTCAACTCACACGACTTTTACGTTCAGCAACTTATCAACCGATCAGATGCTGGAAACGCCAGGGGGGGTACGGTTTTTTTTGATTGATACAGACCATTTGTTTTCCAATGTAAATACTGGCGCGCCAGTACTCTGCAGTACATGTCCCGAATTAAAAATAGACGTGATGGAGGTGTTGAACAAGCGTGATATTGTAGCGCGTGGATTGAATACCATCGGTGATAGCGGCGTACTTTTCGAAAGTGGGGGCATTGTACGAATTCAAGCAAGCTGCAATGGCCAGCAATTGGAACTCTTGCCAGGCAGAATTTTAAAGATTCAAATACCAAACAACAACCAACAGGGTGGGTTTTTTGTGTTCAATCAAAGCACATCGAACACTAATGAGCCGTGGACAAAAAGCAATCAAGAAGTTTTTGAGGCTGAATGGCCCCTTTCAAACGGTGTCCAACTTGGATACGAACTGCTGGTGAGAAAATTAGGTTGGGCAGCTTGCGGTCGGTCGTTGGCAGAACCGACCTCACTTTTTTGCATAGAACTCCCAGTAGGATTCGCTGATCAAAATACCTTGGCCTATCTTGTTTTTAAGAACCAACAGATTGTCGCGCCGCTTCAATTCGACCTTGGCCAAAACAAATTTTGCTACCCGAAAACCCCTACCGGATTTCAAGTTCAAATGGTTGCAGTGAGCAAATTGGGTGGGCAATATTGGCTTGGAAAGGCAGAAACTGAGGTTGGAACGAATGCTACGTTCAAATTGGGTCCACTGCAAATGACCGAAGAGGCAGTACTGAACTTTGTTAAAAGTCTCTGATATTCAAGAAAATATCCGTGTTTAGTAATTTCGTATTGAGCCGAGCCGGAAAAGTCCGGTCTCGGCTTTTTTATTTTTCTCTTCGCTTTTTTAATCGTGGCAACAAAAACAGCACTAAGGATAAAAGGAAGGCTAATGCAAATTCCAAGGTCAACACTGTAAAGAACCCCAAGCCATTGAATCCAAAGGCTAACCCAATGAAAAGAAGATTCACGATAATCAAGACTGCCGTAGTTTTTGAGTGGTTTAGCCCAAGACCGAGCAATTGATGGTGAATGTGCGTTTTGTCTGGTGCGAAAGGCGAACGACCTCGTACAACGCGACGCATAAAAACAGAAAGAGTATCGAATAGCGGCAAAATGAGTACCGCAATAGCAATTGCTGGTGCGGCTCCAAACACATATGGATTGTTTGAGGGGAGTTTGTAGTTGGTCTCGATAAAAGAGATGGCAAGGAGCGCGCACACCGTGCCAACGAGCAAAGACCCCGTATCGCCCATGAAAATTTTTGCTGGCGTGAAATTATACCTTAAGAACGCTAATACGGCTCCCGCGATCGAAAACGCAACGACCGCCAAAGCGGGCACATCTACTAGAAAAAAGTATATTCCAAAAATAAAACAAGTCAAAAAACCAATGCTCCCTGCCAGGCCATTGATGCCATCAATTAGATTAAACGCGTTGATTATGCCAACGATAGCGAAAATAGACAGGATGTAGCTAGCGGGTTCTGACAATTCTTGGATGCCGAGAAACCCATAACAACTAGAGAATCGTACTCCAGCTTTGTAAGACAAAATAACCGCTACCAAAAGCTGTCCACCCAATTTTTTCCCCGCAGAAATGGGTAGCAGGTCATCCAAAATACCAATCAGAAAAATAAGCACAAAAGCGGCTAGGATATATTGGAGCACACCAAAACTACCTACAGGAGTCCAAAGCACAATCCCACAGACTGCGCCAGCAAAAATACCAATACCCCCCAAAGAAGGAGTGGGCTCTTCGTGAGAGCTGCGTTCATTAGGGTTGTCATAAATCCGCCGTTCTTTTGCGACCGTGACTATAAGGGGTATAATCAAGTAAGTGAGCGCGAAAGCGGTAGCAAAACCGAACAAATGGGCGTACATGTGTTTGGAAAGGGAGAGATCCGTCAAGGTTTGAAGAAGTCCAATAAAAGCAATTTTGACGGGGTATAAAACGCCGACGGGCCTTATGAAATCCTGCGATAATGGCCCATCTTGCTGTATTTGTCAATGCGGGCCAAGATGCGTTCCTCGGAGTTCTGGTCTATTATTTTAGCCAATTCGGCCTTGATATGCTGTTTAAGCGTTTCAGCCAGTTCTTCTGGGGCATTGTGCCCGCCACCGAGCGGCTCCTTTACAATACCATCAATAAGGCCAAAAGAAAGCATGTTGTCAGCGTCTAGTTTGAGCGCATCTGCCGCCTGTTCCTTGAAATCCCAGGAATGCCAAAGGATGGAGGAGCAGGATTCGGGAGAAATAACGGAGTACCAAGTGTATTCCAACATAAACACCCGGTCGCCCAAGCCGATGCCCAGCGCACCGCCAGATGCACCCTCTCCTATGATGTAGCAAAGGATTGGAACTTTCAGTTGAGCCATCTCGAAAAGATTGCGAGCAATGGCCTCTGCTTGACCCCGTTGCTCTGCTTCAATGCCAGGGAATGCGCCTGGCGTGTCAATGAGGGTCACTACGGGGAAGCCAAAACGTTCGGCCATCTTCATCAGCCTCAACGCTTTGCGGTAACCCTCGGGGTTGGCCATTCCAAAATTGCGGTATTGGCGCATCTTGGTGTTTACGCCTTTTTGATGACCAATCACCACCACAGTTTGGCCGTCTATATCGGCAAGACCGCCCACAATGGCATGGTCGTCGCCTGCGTAGCGATCACCGTGAAGCTCTATGAATTTATGGCAGATCGTGGTTAAATAGTACAGGGTATAAGGGCGTTCGGGATGCCGTGAGAGTTGCACCTTTTGCCAACCGCTGAGATTAAAGTATATTTCTTCACGCTTGCTTTGGATCCTATTTTCCAGCTCGCGCGTCATGGCGCTCACATCCAATTCGCCTTTTTCGCCAACTTCTTTTAGTTTTTCCAACTGTTCATAAAGCGCTTCTAAAGGCTTTTCAAAATCCATAAAGGTCATTGCCATAGCGAGGGTAGATGTTTGAACGGTCTTTAAAAGGGGGACGCAAAGATACGCTTCGGGGCGTTGTTTTTACGAAAAGGCAACAATCACGATCTTCTTGCAAAATTTTTTACAAAAAGTTTGTTGCTCCGGCATTAGAGAAACTATCTTTGCACCCGCTTTTAGAAAAAAGCAATGGATCGGTAGTTCAGTTGGTTAGAATGCCGCCCTGTCACGGCGGAGGTCGCGGGTTCGAGTCCCGTCCGGTCCGCAAAAAAATAAGGCTAATGTTCTGTTTATCAGAGTGTTAGCCTTTTTGTTTTTGGTCTAGAGCGAGTGATTTTGTAATACAAAGCAGTCTTCCCGCTAAATAAAAAAACCCGGCCCTGACTTTTCAGGACCGGGGTTCTCGCCTATGAAGCATAAGACATCTGAACCGATTGGGAAGGGTTTCTGGGGGTGGTTTACAGTAATTTTTTTTGTTAAAATAGTGATTTGCACCGAGCAGTAAGGAACGCGGCACCCATAACTTAGTCATTTTAGGTCAACCATTTTTTCATCAGACAACACTATTTATCTGCGAATAGTGGGGCTATTTAAAGAAAAACAGGGGCCGTATGATTGAACAAAGGGTGGCATCAAATTACTAAGTTATGGGTGCCGCGTTCCTAACCACAAGTGGCATTCAAATGGGCATAGAAAAACCTTGGGGCGTGATAAAACGCCTTGAGGAGCAGGAGCGCAATAAAAATCGAATAGAGGATCGAATTGTCCACAATAGAGACAAATTAGGCGCGTAACGCGCCCAGCGTAGTAGCAAAAACTTGCACATGGGATAATCGGTTGTTGTGATGTGATCAGTACATCAGTGTCTGTAGCTTCGGATTACTATGGATTAAAATAGACGCACAAAAATAACCAGAAACTCCAGTTATAGGTCAGCTTCGGATGGCTTTTATCGAATATGTCGGCTTTCTGTCAATTTTAACTGTTGGGCAAGGAAATCAAACCGTGTGAAATCCACCCCAATTTCTGCCAAACTCCTCCCAAAAGGCCACTACTTTACTTCTGGCCGGGAATTCTGAATATATCTCGGCGTTTTTGATGCATTGAAGTACATGACGCGTGGGGCTTGAGACTTCCTCTGGCAAATCATTGGGCGAAAACCATGCCACGTCTTTGAATTTTTTTGTCTCCAGAGATTCTGGTTCGCCCGCAAAGCGGGAGGCTTTGAAATAAAGCACCAGCAGGGTTTCGTTTTTCTGGAGTTTGTGACGGTGCAGCGTGTGAACGAGTTTAAGGTCTTCCGGCTCTACATGGATCGAGGCTTCTTCTTTGGCCTCTCTGGCAAGGGCCTCTCTGGCAAATTCGTGTTCCTCCACGTTGCCCCCGATCAGCGTATAGCGCCCGCCATTGCGCTTGGTTTGTCTGAGAAAAAGCAGTTTTCCGTTTTCTTCTAAAATGAGGCGAACAGCAAAGATGAGCATGACGACGGGGTGAAGATTCTATTAATATTTGAAAATCAAAGGTTTGGCAACAGGCTCATTCTGCGTAAATAGCCAACAAGGCGATTTCAACGGTTTCTTTCGAGGCTTTTTTGGTTGCCAATTCTTTTTGTTTTTTGCTGCGGAGCACGCGCAGATCCGCTTGTGTTTTTTGGTAAAGGTCTACCTGCGCCTTAGTGTTTAGAATACGGCGAATACTAGCGAGTGTTCCCTTTTGTACGTTTTGCATTTTTGCGCGGTAGAGCGCAGGATCCGAGTTTTGGAAGGCGGCGATTTGTGCCACATTTTTCGCTTTGCGCAATTGGATTGTGTACATTTGCTTGGCTTGATCGGCGTTGAGCTTGTACTTTGCCGTGAGGCCTTCCGTGGCTCTCCGAATCTCCTGGTCGTTGGTGATCGTGCTCGAAACGGATGTTTGGGCGTTCATTGCCGAAGCACACTGAAAGAACAAAACGAGGAAAAAAAACATTTTTTTCATGGTATAGATTGAGAGAGGGTGAAAAAGCGGGTTCAAAAGTAGATAAACTTCACATTTGCAGCGGTGTAAAGGAACAGGACTGCCAATTGCTGACGGAATCTTCCGGCGTTCATTCGCGCAGTTCTCTTATTTCTTCTTCTGCGCCGCCGATTTGGAGTTTCCAGCCAGCCCCTTCCACCATGAAGCGTACCAGATCAAGCATTTTTGCGCCCTGTTCATCAGCCTCTGAAAGCAGTCTGCTTTTCAAGGCATTGTCTCGGATGAGGTCTTTTGCCCGTTGGTTGATCCGAGTGTAGTCTTCAGGTGAAAACGAGGTAAAGAGTCCTTCTGATATATCGTAATAATCCAGCGTATGGTCAATGCTCAGGATTTCAGGTTTGGGCAAACCACTCATTCTGACTGTTTTGGTAATCGGATCTGCCTCCATGTTCAAACGCTCCAAATTGTAGCCCGCCGCCACGGTAGCGCGTACCCGAACCAAAATTTTTTTATCCCATAAAAACGTAAAATAGCCTTGGTATTCAGAGTAGTTGTAGATTTCTGAAAACGTGCCTTCCACCGTGCTGAGCTTGGCCACGGCTTGTATTTTTTCGAGCAAAACCGTCGAATCTTCCACGGGCCTAGAGCCGGTCGAAAAATAACGCCAACTCAGCCAGCCTCCCACAAGAAAGGCAATAACGATGGCGAGGAAAGAAGATGATCGCATGGGTCGAAAAAATTTTAGCCGACAAAATTGCGAAGATTTAGGGTCACTTTCGTTTTTCCTGTAAAACCTTCCTGAAATCCTTCAATCGGTTCAGTATTGCCCGGTTTTTTTCTCGGTCGGCATCATTTGCAGGGCCAACAATCGTGTCCACGCGGTTTAGCCATTCCTCCGAGCGCGAATAATCGGCCATTTGATAATACACGAAGGAGAGGTTGAATTTTCCTTCATCGTAGCGAGGATTGATGGTCAATGCCTTTTCGAACAGGGGCACGGCCTCTGAAAGACGTTGCAGCTTCACCAATCCTGAGGCGTAATTGTTGATTACTTGGAAACTCCAAGGGTTCAATCGGTATGCCCGCTCGAATGCACTCGTCGCTTTTTCATAGGCTCCCAACTGAAACCAGGCTACCCCCTCGTGCCACGCCAGGGGTATTGCAGCATCGGTGTATTCATAAAACCGATTTTCAGCGAGGGCAGACTCGGCTGCTACCCTGCGCCAATCGCCCCGTTCTTGAGCGTCCAGAAGGCGAACATTGTGGATTTCGCCGCGCATTCTTTCCCAGCCGATAAGCAGATTGATCGTTAAGCCTAGAGACATCAGGACGAGGAAAATTGCCATTGATTTTTTGGAAAAAAGGCTACCGCTTTTTGTCCAATGAGATCTTGTCCCATGCGCTAACAAGGCAAACAACACTGCCAAAACAACCTGAAATTCAATTCGTTCTCTGGGGAAATCAAAATACTGGATAATACAATAGCCTAACAAGCCAACAGCAGGTTCTAAAAGTGATACTTCTTTGGTGCCAGCCCTTCGGCTAAGACCCCAAGCCGCCATCAAAAACGCCACGCCAAACAAGACGCAAAACCAGATTGCCCCCATCATGCCCATCTCTGCACGAATTTCCAGATAGTCGTTGTGCGCCCGTGTAAACACCACGTTTTTCTCGGTTAGGCGGTAGCCGCCCTCGAGGCTTTTGGAGGGCATCCAAAATTTCCAGGCGCCGTTGCCCACACCCAGCCAGTAGTGATCGGCATTGAGCAGATCGGTTTTGTACCAAACAAATCGCCGCTCATTGGCCGTGGCGCTTTCCAAATAATTAAGCGGGTTTAGTCGCTCTACCACCGAGTTTCCTTGGCCTTTCCAGGCCAACAAACCTACGAGTAGACCAAAGACGAGCATCCCGGCTGGCAGTATTTTTTGGAGAAAGATTTTTCTAAAGCCCCTTTCTAAAAAAGCGCGGAGGAGACAATATACACCCACACCCACCACCGTCGCCACGAGTGCGGTACGAACTTGTAAAACCAGCATTAGCACGAGTATCAAGCCAAAAATAGCAGCCATTAGCCCTTTATTCCGCAGCATTTTTTCAGTCGGAGCGACAAAAATTCCGTTGAAAACAAGTAGAAAGAACAAAAATTCGGCGGCGAGACTTTTATTGCCAAAAACTCCCGATGTGTAGTCATAAAGCGTCTCATTATCTAGGCCGTTTTTGCTGAAGGCTTCTCCGATTTGGAAAATAAGAATGGCGCAAACGATTGCCGTGATCCAAAGCGTGATTTGTCCCAGCGTTTTGCGCACCATTTGCTCATCTCGAAGGAACGCTTGGCGAATTAGCCAGTAGACCCCAAACAGCAACAGCGTTTTTTGGGCATAAAAAATGCCTTCCGACCAACTGAGCGACCAGGCAACGGAAACCAAATTGAGCCCATACCAACCCAACAATAGCAGGTCGAAAAAATGCCAACACCCAGGGATCTGCTCACCCAAATCTTTCCAAAGCCATAAGATGGAAACAAGCAGTGCTACCGAGAGAAAGAAAAACCGGGGCGTGAGATAAGGGTCAAGGCATGCGGGCCAAAAGAAGAGGGTGCCACCGAATAGAAGGAACCAAAGGATGGCTCGCCAAGCGCCAAAGCCATCGCTGGTAGGAGAAGAGAGGGCTTTTTTTTGTGAAGGCATAGAAAATAACAGTTTTCTCGCAGCAATATTCGATAGAATGTGCGACACGGCTACATTTGCCCGTGAAAACACACCCATACTCGATGCTCATTTTTAAAAAAGTAGCCGACCTGCGGCAATGGCTTGCCAGCCAAACCACTTCAGTTGGCTTTGTACCCACGATGGGAGCGCTCCACGATGGGCATCTGGAGCTAGTCCGAATGGCAAAACGGGATGGATGCCTTGCGGTGGCCAGCATATTCGTGAACCCCACACAGTTCAACGATCCGAACGATCTCGAAAAATATCCGCGTACCGTTGAAAAAGATACCGCATTGCTTATTTCTGCACATTGCGATGGACTTTTTATCCCATCGGTGGAGGAGGTGTACCCAACAGGAGAAAACTTGACAATAGACTTGGATTTCAAGCAGTTGGATAAGGTAATGGAGGGTGAGTTTCGCCCCGGGCATTTCAAAGGCATGGCTACAGTGGTAAACCGCCTGCTTGATATTGTGCAGCCTCAACGGCTCTACATGGGGCAAAAAGATTTTCAGCAGCTCAGCATCGTACGCGACATGATCCGGCAATTAGCGCTACCGATTGAACTTGTTATGTGCCCCACAGTCCGGGAGCCTGATGGCTTGGCCATGAGCAGTCGAAATGTGCGGCTTACGCCTGAAATGCGAGTTGTTGCCCCTGTGATTCATCAAACTTTGCAATGGACAAAAACAGCGCTGGACAAAAACCTCCCCGCTGCTGAAATTCAAACGGAAGCACTTCAAAAACTTGCCGACGCCGGTCTTCGTCCCGAATATTTCGAGATCGTGGATGGAGAAACCTTGCTAAAT
>JBBQSW010000043.1:0-14140 GCA_038213575.1 Chitinophagales bacterium
AGCTCATGCTGCGTCTCTTGCGGCAGGCGCGTGAAGTGGACACCAACAAGCCCAGCATAAAGCCCATGCATTGGACCGTATCTTCTTTTCTTTTGGGCGATTTGCTGGAATATCTGGTGCTGCACGCGCAACGGCATTTGCGGCAAGCTCAGTCTGTTATAGGCGATTAGAGATGTCTCACGCAGATGTTACACAGAATTTTGTGTGTTGAATCTGCGTAACATCTGCGTGTAACATCTGTGTACCATCTGCGTGAGACATCTGTGTAACATCTGCGTGTAACATCTGCGTACCATCTGCGTGTAACATCTGTGTAAAATCTGCGTGAGACATCTGTGTAACAACTGCGTGAGACATCCGCGAGCTACATCCGCGTGACCTCTGCGCGAAACGAATCATTCCGGTAAAACGAAAGCAGCATGACAACGCTCAAAAAGCAGGGCGTAAGCATTAGATAAATATAGGGCATCTGAATAAACCCGTAAAAAAAGGCAAAGTAGAATTTCAGGCTTCCCAACAGAAAAAGTGGAAGATGTTGCATTCGGGCGCGATTTTTCCACCAAAGCACGGCGCATAGTCCCACCGATGTGAGGGAGGCTAGCATTTGCCATCGTTGAAGTGCGGCCAAGCGATCGGCCATTTCCCCGCCCCATTTATCTCGGAAAATTCCAGCTACCCCCATGCCTTCATACAATGGGCCCCCATTGCCTTGCTGCGACCATCCGCTCAAGGCGGCAACCGAGTAGTACTTCAAGCCATTGAAGTAGATCATAGGGTCTTTGAGCAAAAACGGAAGGACAAAAATCAGCATCACAAAACCAAAGACCCAAGCGGCCGTGCTGATCGCAAGCTTGCGGTTTTCAAACCAAACAATGACAAAACAGAGGGGCAGCCACAACAAGAAAGAATAGCGTGACAGCAGACATAGGGATATGAAAAAGGCCAACAATGCCCCTTTTTTTATCGGCGACCCGGCTAAGTAAATTCGGATTTTATCCAATTGGAGCGCAAACAACATATAAAACCCGGCAATCATGATCTCGAAGGTGTTGCCAAAAGTGGCATCCGTACCTTCTTCAATCAGGATAAAGTGGAAAAAAGGCAGTGCCGTGATGAGCCATTTGGCTTCCGAACCGAGTCCCCAGACATGAGCGCGGCGAATCAGCGAAATAGTTGCTATGGCCCAAATGGCGAAGGCCATCCAGCGCTCATCAAAATGAAATACCGCTGCCGGGAAAAAAGGCAACCACATCATGGGCAGATAGGTGGGCGAAAGATCATAGCCGAAGCTTGTAATCATAGCGTAGGGATACTGTCCGTCCAATAGCCGCTGGTTCATTACCTGAATGGTGGGCAAGATGTCAGAAAGACGAATATCTATCGGGATGACCTGTATTTCACGGTTGAAATGAAATATACACAAGCCCAGACCGCTGGCTGCCACGATGCCAAAAAGCCATTTTTCCCAACCATGCACCTGTCTTTTTTCACGCGGGTTTGCTTTTTCGAACGCCGCCAACACCGCAAAAATGCCCATGGCCGCTGCTAGAATCGTCAACACGATGCCATTCTCCCTTTGTCCCATGTAGCGCAGCCGCTGAGAGGTAATGAGCAATATCTCGCAAAAAAGGAAAACGAGGAATAAGGTGCGGTAAAGTTGGTAACGCATGGCGGGTTGTTAGATACTGGCTTAGGAACGAGAAGGGGTTGGCGGCAGCGAACTTTCTTGGACAATGTAGGGTGGTCGGCCTTTAGCCTGTATGAAAAGTCGGCCTAAATATTCACCTATAATACCGAGCGTCAGGAGCTGAAGTCCACCCATGACGAGCACAGAAATCAGCACCGATGTCCAGCCTTGAACGGTCTCTTTTAGCACTAAATGAGCGTAAAGCGCGTACATAGCGTATAAAAAGGCAAATCCGGAGATACAAACCCCCAAAAAAGTAGCGATGCGAAGCGGTCTGACCGAAAAAGCGGTGATGCCATTCAAAGCCAGCCGCAACATCTTTTTGAACGTGTATTTTGACTGTCCGGCAAATCGTTTGTCAGGGGTGTAGGGGATCATAAATTGCCGGAACCCGACCCAGGGAATAAACCCGCGAATGAACAGATCGGTCTCCTGCGATTGCCGGATCAAATCCACCACTTTTCGGTCCAACAACCTGAAATCAGCGGCGCCCGGTTCGATGCTTACGTCCGAAAACCGGTTCATCAGTCTGTAAAAATATTTGGAGCTAAGGCGCTTGAACCAGCCCGTTTTTTCATCGTCCTGTCGGCTGGTGAATACAATCTCGTAGCCTTCAGCCCATTTTTCCAAAAAAACAGGGATGTAGGCTGGCGGGTGCTGCAGGTCGGCATCCATACAGATCACGGCTTGACCACGCGCATGGTCGTATCCGCAGCGTAGGGCGCTCATGTGGCCAAAATTGCGCGAAAAACTGAGGTAATGCACCAAATCCGGGTATTTTTGGTGCAATTGACGCAGTAAACTTAGGGTTTTGTCGCTGCTTCCATCGTTTACGAAGAGGAGTTCAAAGGAATACTGGTCACCTAGATTTGCAAGCTTCTCTACAATCTTTTGAACAGTTACAGCGAGATTTTCTTCCTCGTTGAAAGCGGGTACTATGATGGAGATAAGGGTTTTGTTTTCCATTTTGTGCGGCAAAAATATACTTTCTACTTCTTCCCCGCAATCTTCACCAATTCGTTCAATTTCCAAAGCGCATCCATCGGCGTCATGGTGTTCAAGTCAAGCGAGAGCAGGGTCTCTTTAATTTTCAAGGTATAATCGTCTACATCGAAGATGTGCAACTGCAAGGGGGTGGAGATGTTTTTGACTTTTTTACGGATTTCGGCCTGGGTCTCTACTTTTTGTTCCTTGCCATTTGTTCTCTGGTCTCTGCCGTCTACCGACTTCTCTTCCAAGGTTTTCAAAATCTCGTTTGCCCGTTGCACAATGGCCTGCGGCATACCCGCCATACGCGCCACATGGATGCCAAAAGAGTGATTGGAGCCGCCTGGCACCAATTTGCGGAGGAAAACTACTTTTTGACCGACCTCCTTGGTACTCACATGGAAATTGTGAATGCGTTCGTGGCTTTCGGCCAGTTCGTTGAGTTCGTGATAGTGCGTGGCGAAGAGCGTTTTGGGGTGAGCACGCTCGTTGTCGTGCAGGTATTCGGCCAGACTCCAGGCGATACTGATGCCATCGTAGGTACTGGTGCCCCGCCCGATTTCGTCCAGAAGAATGAGGGATCGGTCGCTTATGTTGTTCATAATCAAGGCCGTTTCGTTCATTTCGACCATGAAGGTGCTCTCGCCGCCGCTGATATTATCGGAAGCGCCTACGCGGGTAAACACCTTGTCCACCAGACCAATACGGGCACTTTTGGCGGGCACAAAACTGCCCATTTGGGCCATCAAAGTGATGAGGGCAGTTTGGCGCAGCAGGGCGGATTTACCCGCCATGTTGGGGCCCGTAATGAGGATAATTTGCACCGATTCGCTGTCGAGGAACACATCGTTGGGTACAAACTGCTCACCAATGGGCAGTTGTGTTTCAATGACCGAGTGTCGGCCTTCGCGTAGGTCAAGCAGGGTCGAATCGTCGAGTTCGGGACGTGTGTAGTTGCTTTTTTGCGCCAGTTTTGCGAAGGAAAGCAGGCAATCGAGCCGTGCCACCAATTGTGCATTGTGCTGGATGGGTTGAATGTAATTCCCGATCTCCTCTACCAAGGCACGAAACAGTTTTTCCTCCAATTCCAGAATCTTCTCTTCAGCTCCTAAAATCTTGGCTTCCAATATTTTAAGTTCCTCCGTAATGAACCGCTCCCCATTGGCGATGGTCTGTTTACGCGTCCATTCGGGCGGCACCTGGTCTTTCCATTTGGAAGTGACTTCGATGTAGTAACCAAAGACGTTGTTAAAGGCAACTTTTAGACTTGTAATACCCGTGCGCTCGATTTCACGCTGCTGGATTTCTAACAGAATTTCTCGACTGTGGCGTACCACATGGCGGAGCTCGTCCAGGGTTTCATCGGCTCCATCGGCTATGGCGCCGCCTTTGCGGACATCCACAGGAGGGTCCGGCGCAATGTCGCGTTCGATTCGTGCACGAAGGGTAAGGCAAGGATTCAATCCTTCCGAAAGTCGGGCGAAAATGGTGGAAGGTGGACGGTTGACGGTTGACGGTGGATGGTTGACGGTGGACGGGAGCAGACTTTTGACTTGTTCGATGGCCAGCAATGCCCGGCGTAACTGCATGGCCTCTCGTGGACTAATTTTCCCGACCGAAGTTTTGGCCATGAGCCGTTCCAGATCGCCGATATGGCGAATGTGGGGTTCAAGTTCTTGTGCAAATTCCTGATTTTCAACAAAAAACTCCACTGCATCGTGCCGTTCGCGGATTTGAGCGAGTTTGGTGAGCGGCAACAAGACCCATTTTTTCAACAAGCGCGCGCCCATGGGCGACACGGTTTTATCCATCACTTGCAAAAGCGAAACGCCGTTTTCATGGTTGCTGCTTACCAGTTCGAGATTGCGGATGGTAAAGCGGTCGAGCCAGACAAATTGTTCGGTTTGAAGCCGGCTAAGGGCGGTAATGTGGGAGAGCTTGGTATTCTCCATCGCCGCGAGGTAATGCAGCGCGGCCCCTGCGGCCGTTTGCGCGAGGTCGAGTTCTTCCACGCCAAAACCTTTAAGGCTGGCAGTCTGGAAATGGTTGAGCAATTTTTCGCGGGCAAAATCGCGGGTGAAAATCCAGTCCTCGAGGGTATTGGTGTAAAACTTGTCACCATAAATGGCTGCAAATTCTTTCACGCGGCTTTTGGGCAAGATAATTTCTGCGGGTTTGAAACTTTGCAGCAGTTTGTCCACAGTACCCGAATCACCTTCCGAAACAAAAAATTCGCCCGTAGAAATATCGAGAAAAGCGAGGCCATGTTGCTCGTTTGGCCCATAAGCGAGTGTAGCTAAAAAGTTGTTCGCGTTGTGATCAAGGAGTGCATCGTCGGTGGTTACACCCGGCGTAACTACTTCTGTTACTGCCCTACGTACCACTCTGCCGGGCACGGGCTTTTCCATTTGCTCGCAGATCGCCACGCGATAGCCTGCCCGTACAAGGCGCGGGAGGTACAGATCCAAAGAATGATAAGGGAAGCCCGCCAGTTCTATGTCGGAGCCGCCGTTGTTGCGGCTGGTGAGCGTGATGCCCAAGGCGCGACTGGCCTTCACGGCGTCCTCGCCAAATGTCTCGTAAAAATCGCCTACGCGAAACAGCAGCACCGCATCGGGGTACTGGATTTTCACCTGCACGTATTGCTGCATGAGCGGCGTGGTGGGTGCGCCGCTAGCGTTGGGTGTTCCGTCTTTTTTTGATCTTGCCATGATTGGGACAAAAGTAACAAGCCCAATTACTTTCCCTTGATTTCGTTTTCCACAGCTTATTTTCGCCCTATGAAACATTTGATTCTAGTTTTTGCCCTTTTTCAATTCGGTACGATCCAGGCCAAAATTTGGCAGGTCGGACCAACACGCTCCTACCTTGTCCCATCCGCTGTGGCCAGCCTTGTCGCCGACGGCGATACGGTGGAAATAGACGCCGGACTTTACACCGGGAATGTGGCCAAATGGTTTGCCAACAACTTGGTAATCAAAAGTGTAGGTGGCGGATACGCTCATTTGGAAGCTGCGGGAAATTATGCCGAAGGCAAGGCAATTTGGGTCATAAAAGGCGCGAATTGTACGGTGGAAGGCATAGAGTTTTCTGGTTGTCAAGTGCCCGACCATAACGGTGCGGGCATCCGCCAGGAAGGCAAAAGCCTGACCTTGCGGAACTGCTATTTCCACCACAATGAAATGGGTATTTTGACCTCGAACGACGGCGTGAGCGACTTCCTTTTCGAGTCTTGCGAGTTTTCCAACAATGGTTATGGCGATGGTTTTTCGCACAATATCTACGTCGGCGCGGTGCGGAGCCTGACAATGCAGTATTGTTATTCGCATGACGCGCACACAGGGCATTTGCTGAAGAGCAGGGCGAGGTTTAACAACCTCTATTACAACAGATTCACGGGCGAAACGGGCGATGGAAGTTACGAAGTAGACCTGCCCAACGGCGGGCAAGCGATTCTCATTGGAAACCTCATCGAGCAATCCCCAACGTCTCAAAACGGCGGCATCATTTCCTTTGGCCTTGAAAACCAAAACAACCCGGAACAACAAATCATCTTGTCGCACAACACGATTGTGAACGACCGCTTTGATGGCCGTTTTTTGCAATTTTCCAATGCGACCACCTTGGTCAAATTGGTCAACAATCTTTTTCTCGGCCCAGGAACCTTGATGCAAGGAACTACAGCAGTCCTGGACAGCACCCACAACATCCGGCTGACCAACATCGCGGCGGCCATGCTGAGCGATCCGGCAAATTACGAGTATAGGCTTCTGGCGGGTTCGCCATGTATAAATACTGGTATTGATCCGGGCTACTTCAACAATGAGCCCTTGACCGCCTTGAATTCTTATTTGCATCCGCTTGGGCACACAAACCGATGGTTTTCTGGTTCAGCGCCGGATGTGGGCGCGTACGAATACCTTACAGTTCCGTATCGAACGGTGGAAGACGAGCATCTAGGTCTGGGCTTTTCTGTCGCGCCCAATCCAATAGCGAGCGATCAGGTATGGACGATTCAAACCAGTCGGCCACTGGAGTATGAAACCACCGTGTTTTTGTTTGACGTTGCGGGGAAACTGGTCCTAAAGCAGGATTTACTCCGAGGATCCATGGAGCTTCAAGTGCCAGCGCCAGCGCCTGGGATCTATTTCCTTTACATTCAAGGCATTGGGAAGGGGAAATACATTTCTGTCTACTGAGGCGCGCTAATTTTCGAGCAGGTCCCACAATTTTACAACTTCGACAGCCTCTCGCACATCATGTGCACGGAGAATACTTGCACCTTGTTGTAAGGCGACCATGTGCAGGGCTGTTGTGCCGTTCAAAGCATCGGCAGACTTGATTCCAAGTGGTTTGCAGATCATGGATTTGCGAGAAATCCCTGCAAGTACTGGTAGACCAAGCACATTTTGAAAGGTGTGCAGGTTTTTCAAAAGCGCGTAGTTGTGTTCCACCGTTTTGCCAAAACCAAATCCTGGATCCAGGACAATGTCTTTTACCCCCAGCCCACGCAAGACGGCTATTTTTTGGATAAAAAAATCCAGCACATCCGTTACAACCTTGTCATAATGAGGGTTTTGCTGCATGGTTTTTGGCGAGCCTTGCATGTGCATCAAAATATATGGAACCTTAAGATTCGCCACAGTTTCAAACATTTTAGGATCGAGACTGCTTGCGGAAATGTCGTTGACAATGCACGCGCCTGCATCCACGGCTGCTCTTGCTACGCTGGAGCGCCAGGTATCCACGGAAATCAGGGCGTTTGGAAATTCTTTAAGAATGGCTTCAACACCTGGGACCATGCGTTGCATTTCTTCTGCTTCGCTGACCTCGGCCGCGCCTGGACGAGAAGATGCCCCACCGATGTCAAGAAGGGCTGCTCCCTCCCGGAGCATTTTTTCGGCCTGTTGTAAAATGGTCGCTATCTCCACATACTTGCCGCCGTCATAAAATGAATCTGGGGTGACATTGAGGATGCCCATCACGACCGGGCGGGAGAGGTTGAGCAGTTGGCCCTTGCAGTTGATTGACATTGGATGCTGAACCTTGGACATTGGACTTTGGATTTGAAATTCGGATGTTTTGCTTTCCAACGTCTAAAGTCCAACGTCTAGTGCCCCTGCCACTAGTGATTCCGTTTGGGGAAAAGTTTGCGCAAGAGCGTTACAGGGGAGAAATCCGAAATTGAAAAAGTGGATTCTACAAACACTAGTTTGAGGCGGCGACTTGCACTTGAAACGGCGATTAAAAGGGAATTCTTCCCTTCTTCCTGTACTTTTTGCACAGAATCTAAACGCCAATCGTTGGATTGGATAGACTCGTCCGGATGGTCTTCAAGTATATCTGCGAGGTGGTATCCTTTGGCTTCGAGGGTCTGGAGGGCTTCGCTAACGGATTGATTTTGTTGCATGGTAAGATTCTAATCACTACGTTTGAACAGCTTTACAACAGTATTTCAAAGGGTCTTGTAGAGGTTTTCTGAAAAAAGCCTTGTCCGCAATTCCAAAGTCAAAAGAACGACGATGCCGGAAATATCGCTGCGCAGGGTGGAAGAAAAAGTTTTCCACAATTAAGAAATGATACATGGAGGGGTCACTTCAGGTGCCCAACTCCAACTGTTCGCGCACCAATTGGTAATAAGCCCCCCGTTTATTGGTTAATTCCTGGTGCGTGCCTTGTTCCAATACCTCCCCTTTTTCTAACACGATGATATTGTCGGCATTGCGCACGGTACTGAGCCGATGCGCTACGATGACCACCGTTTTTCCTTGGAAAGCGGCTTCCAAATTGCGCATAATCACCTTCTCGTTGTGGGCGTCCAATGCATTGGTCGCCTCGTCAAAAAAGATGTATTTGGGATTTTTGTAGAGCGCACGGGCAATGAGCAGCCGCTGCTTTTGGCCTTGGCTGAGGCCCGTACCGTCTTGACCAATTTTGGTGTTGAAGCCCAGTGGAAGCATCTCGATAAATGCTTGAATATGAGCCGTCTTAGCCGTTTCAAGCAAGCGCGGGCGATCAATATTTTCTTCGCCCAATGCGATGTTTCGGGCGATGGTATCGTTGAAGATAAACCCGTCTTGCATCACCACACCGCAGTGAGCGCGCCAGGCCTTGTGGTTAAAACTGTCGAGGCTCAAGTCGTTCAGCCGGACGCTGCCTTCTTGCGGGGTATAAAAATTAAGCAGGAGTTTCAAAAGTGTAGTTTTACCCGAGCCTGAAGTGCCCACAATGGCCGTTGTTTTACCGTGTGGGAAATGCAGGTCGAGGTGCTTCAGCACCCAGGTATCCTGCGGCCCACCGTAACGGAAGGATACATTTTGCATCGTCAGTTCGCCAGCCTTTGGAAGTTCGGCGACTTTTGAGTCTTCATTGATATCCTCGTCAGCGCGCTGGTGTATTTCGTTCATGCGCTCCAGGCTGATTTTCGCCTCTTGTGCGTGCAGGATAAACTGCACCAGTGATTCGAGTGGCCCGTTCATGTGACCGATAATGTACTGCACGGCCAGCATCGCGCCGAGCGTCATTTCGTTGTTGATGACCGCCTGCGCAGCCAATACTGAAATGACAATGTTTTTTCCTTCGTTGATAAATGCCGCGCCGGCTCTTTGTTTCTGATCCGTAGAGAGATACTGGACATTTACACGGAAAAGCCGTGCCTGAATGCGTTCCCAAGCCCAGCGTTTCTGCCGTTCTGCGTTGTGCAGTTTTATTTCCTGCATCCCATTCACCAGTTGAATGAGGGCGTTTTGATTTTCGGCCATTTGCTCGAAGCGGCGGTAATCCAGCGAACGCCGCCGCGCTAAAAAAAGCCAAACCCAACCAAAATACCCCGCAGCACCCGCAGCAAAAACCAAAAAAATCAACTGGTTGTAAAACAAAAGTACGCCGCTAAACACCAACAGATTGACCAACGAAAAGATGGTTACCAACGAAGAGGAGGTCAAAAAACGCTCCACCCGTTCGTTGTCGTAAATGCGTTGCAGCAGGTCGCCGGTCATCTTGGAATCAAAGTACGACATGGGCAGCCGCATCAGTTTAAGCAGAAAATCTGACACCAGGTTGATATTGATGCGCGTCCCAATATGCAGCAAAATCCAACCTCGAATGAACTCGACAGCCACTTGACTGGCAAAAAGTACGCCCTGCGCTGCAAGGATGAGATAGACAAAATTGAGTTCGCGCAATTGCACCCCTTTATCTACCAGCGCTTGCATCAAAAACGGAAACGCAAGTTGAATGAGGCTCCCTAACAAAAGCCCGATGCCGAGTTGCCAGATCAGGCGTCTGTGTTGACCCAAATAGGGCCACAAAAATTTGAAGCCGGAGCGGTTTGTTTTTTCCTCATCACGGTCAAAAAATTCCGGCGTGGTTTCAAGCAAGAGTAAAATGCCTTGTGGTTCAGTGTTTACCACGTCGCTGATCCAGCCGTTTAGAAAGTCTTGTTCTTTCAACTGGACTTTTCCCGAAGCGGGGTCGGCCACAAAAACCTGTCCGCCAGAAATTTTATACACCACGACAAAATGGTCTTGTTTCCAGTGGGCCACACAAGGCAGTGGAATATCCGTCGAAAGCCGGTTAAACCCTGTTTTTGCGCCCAAAGTGCGAAACCCGATCTTTTCGGCAGCCTCGGCGATGCCCGCCAACGAGGCGCTCACCTTGTCGGTATGCGAGAGTTGGCGTAAAAACTCAATCGAATAATACCGTGTATAGTGTCGCGCAATCATGCGCAGACACGCCGCACCGCAGTCGGAAGAGTCAAATTGTTTGTCGAAAGGGAAGTTGTCCACGTTGAGCGTTGGGTGGGGATTGGCTGCAAAAATAGGTGAATGGTTGGGATGGAAAAATGATTCGAGTTTTTTGACGGCAATTGTCTGCATTCTGGCCAATTTTGCGCCGCATTTAAAGTACCCCGGAACTCTGTTCCGGGGGCGATTGATGTACCCCGGAACTCCGCTCCGGTGCCCATTGATGATCCCCGGAACAGAGTTCCGGGGTACATACGCCTACATAATGATACAAAAAGAACAAATCGCCGAGCGTTTCCGCCAGTTGCAAGACGACATTTGTCGTGCCCTCGAAACCGCTGATGGCGGAGGCAAATTTTTGGAAGACAATTGGTTGCGTCCCGAGGGTGGGGGAGGGCGGAGCCGTGTATTCGAGGGGAACACCATCGAGAAGGGGGGCGTTATGTTCTCCCAAGTCTACGGCCCATTGCCTGAAATCACTGCGAAGGCCATGAATCTCGCCCCCACGGACTTTTTCGCTACAGGCGTTTCCATCGTGTTGCACCCGCACAGCCCGATGGCGCCGATCATTCACATGAACGTACGGTATTTCGAGACGGCTGGCGGCGAGCGCTGGTGGTTTGGCGGGGGCATTGACCTTACACCGCATTATGTAGTGCCCGCCGATGCACAGTTTTTTCACCAGCAATTGCGCAATACTTGTGATCAGTTTTCCCCCACATTCTACCCGGACTTCAAACGGCAAGCAGATGATTATTTTTTCTTGAAGCACCGCCAGGAAACGCGGGGCATTGGCGGTATTTTTTTCGATTATCTGGACGAAAAAACGGGCTTTTCACAAGAGCAACTTTTTGAATTTGCCCTTGCAGTGGGCGAAACCTTTGCGCCGACCTATACTGAACTGTTGCAACGTGCAGCACCACGAACGTTTTGCGAACGAGAAAAACGTTGGCAAATGCTCCGTCGTGGCCGTTATGTGGAGTTCAATCTAGTGTGGGATCGAGGGACTAAGTTTGGTCTCGAAACCAATGGCCGCACCGAGAGCATCCTCATGTCCATGCCACCCACGGCACAATGGGCCTACAATCTTCAGCCGGAACCAGGAAGCCCCGAGGCGGAGACTTTGGGCTGGCTGAGAAAGGGAATAGAATGGGTGGGGGAAGTTTCCAATATCCAGTAAGGATTGTCCAATGCCCAAATTTTCAGGCTTTGGATCTTGTTGTATTGACAAAAGGAATAAAGATTGAAACTTTTTAGAAGTTTGACTTGTATGCTAAGTCTTTGCTCCACAAATCATAATTTTGCTGCCCGTCCTAAACCTGTTCCAATTCAAAATATAATATGGAAGCGAATCTCAATTTTCTCGAAGAACTCCGCTGGCGCGGTCTCATACATGACATCACGCACGGCGTGGAAGAACATTTCAACCAAGGTATGGTGCGTGCCTATATCGGTTTTGACCCAACGGCACCTTCCTTGACGATTGGTAATTATGTCCAAATTATGCTGCTTACGTTTCTGCAACGTGCTGGCCACCAGCCGGTAGTGCTTATGGGAGGCGCCACGGGGCGTATTGGCGACCCAAGTGGCAAAGACAAAGAGCGTGACTTGAAAAGTTTTGATGAACTGGACAGCAACATGGCGCACCAGGCCGAGCAGGCCAAGCGGATGCTGGACTTCAACCCGGCCACGCCCAACCACGCGCTATTGGTAAACAACTACGATTTTTACAAGAACATGAACATCCTGGACTTCCTGCGCGATGTGGGTAAGTACCTGACAGTCAACTACATGATGTCGAAAGAAAGTGTGCAGCGGCGCATCGAAGGGGAAACGGGCATTTCATTCACGGAGTTTAGTTACCAATTAATACAGGGCTACGATTTTGTGTTGTTGCACCGCAACCACGGGATCACAGTGCAAATGGGTGGCTCAGATCAGTTTGGCAACATTACCGCCGGGGTAGAGCTGGCGCGCAAGATTGACGAAGCAAAAGTTTTTGCCGTCACCACGCCTTTGCTCACAAAAGCTGACGGGACTAAATTTGGGAAAAGCGAAACCGGCAATATCTGGCTGGATCCGACGATGACCACGCCTTACCAGTTTTACCAATTCTGGTTGAACGCTGACGATAAGGATCTGCACAAATACCTGCGCTATTTTTCGCTTAAAAACCGTGAAGAAATTGAAAACATCGAAGAACGGCAATCCGCGCAGGATATTAAACGGGTGTTCGCCGAAGAGCTCACCGTGCGCATACATGGCCAAGCGGCCTACGAATCGGTGTTGGCGGTGTCCAAACTTTTGTTCGATTCCAAAGCCGATGCCGACACCCTTCGCAGCCTGGATGCCCATACTTTGGCACAGGTGGCGGAAGAAATCCCGGCACCCAAAATTGCGCATTCAAGCATTCAAAAGGGCTTGAATATCCTTGACTTCCTTTCCGAAACGACAGAAATATTGGAGAGTCGAAGTGAGGCGAAACGCGCCATTCTGGCAAACACCATTTCCCTGAACAAGCAAAAAATTGCTAATTTTGGGACAATCGTTACTCCGGCTGATTTGTTGCACGGCAAGTTTATAATGGTGGAAAACGGGAAGAAGACCAAGTATTTGGTGGTAGTAGGATAGCCACGAATTGCACTAATTTACACTCAAAACTAACACTATTGGTGTAAATTAGTGCAATTCGTGGCTAAAAACACGCCGAACTAATCTTCAAGAACTTTCCCGTTCGTACCCCGGTTTCCGAGTACACCGATATTACATACATCCCAGCCGAAACCTCGCGAACATTTAATTCCGGCATCTCATTTCCAGCAAAGGAGTTTTCAAGCACCACTTTCCCTTGCATATCCGTGATTACCACGCGATAGTCACTAGCTTCCGATATTTGAATCGAAAGTCGTTCTCGCACCGGGTTGGGGAATACCTGAAGCGTCCTTAGATTGACATTTGAAATGCCGACCGTTGCTGCATCCACCACCTCGTCAATGGCGCGGAGCAAGGAATACTGGATGTTTGCGCCAAATGCATCTTGCCCGATTTCCCAGATCATAATACCTGCCACATTATCGAGCGCTAGCTCGGTTTTGTCTTTAATGGTTGGAATTCCGTTCCACCATTTTTCGCCCACGTTGTCGAGCAATGCGTTGGCAGGGTCTTGACTTACGATGCCGCGATAATTAAATGCGGACACGGGGTTAACTCCAAAATCGTAGCCGTAAAAGGGTACTCCAAGCGTCAATTTTTGGCTTGAAACGCCCTGATTTTGCCAATAATCAATACAATCCTCTGCCCAATTGAAGGGCGAATGCTGGCCAGGGTTGCTGGGATCCCAAGGTCCGCGAAGGTCATACACCATCATATTAATCCAGTCATAGGCTGCCAAGGCAGAAGCTGTGATTTGTGGGTAACGGTAATTGCCGGGCAGTGCGGCCGTGAGTGGGATGCCAAGCGGTTCAAGGGCCGTTTTAAGCTCCAGCACGAATGGACTGTACCAGGTTTCTACATACTGCCATTCTAGGTCAATATCTATCCCGTCAAGGTTGTTTGCCTGCACATACTGCACGATTTTTTGGATAAAAGCAGGGCGATTGGCGGGTAAACAGAGATTGTTCCAATTGGCCTCGTGCGTGGGCGTGAGGTAGCCGCCAGCCAGCGAAATGAATACTTTGCAGCCCGCTTGATGGGCTTTGGTGACCGCAGGGGCAATGTTGGC
>JBBQSW010000044.1:0-14138 GCA_038213575.1 Chitinophagales bacterium
ATAGTTTGGTCAGATTATTTTGAGATGAGACTAGGCGCGACGAAGGATTGTAGCGGGCTCTCCATGACTGAGGCGCAACAAAGTATCAGTTCAAAAGAGTCGAACAAACCGTCAAAGACTTCGTGCCCCTGCCACTAGGAACGCTTGACTACTTTTTACAAATATCCCCAAGCCATCCGAACCATCATGTATACCACTAAGCCAATTGAAAGTTTGAACCGGAGTGTCAGAAAAATCACCAAAACAAAAGGAGCGTTCACCTCCGAAGATGCCCTTAAAAAACTCACCTTTGTCGCCATGAGAAACATCACTGAAGACTGGAGTAAATCCATCATGTCTTGGAACAGTATTTATTTGCAACTCAACATTCATTTTAAAATCAGAATTGATGCCTTTAAAACACATTGATTTTTGCTGACATAGTTTTCTGAACACTCTCTATCAATTCCAGTCAATTACCCCTAAACCCTAAACCCTAAACCCTAAACCCTAAACCCCCACCCCCTAAACCCTAAACCCTAAACCCTAAACCCCAAACCCTAAACCCTAAACCTATGACTTTCCTCACCGCAGAATGGCGCAAACTCATGATGGCGAACTATGTTGTACCGCCTGAATTGCTTGCACCTTTTGTTCCATTTGGAACCGAATTAGATTTTTGGCAGGGACGATGTTACGTCAGCCTGGTCGGGTTTATGTTTTTGAAGACCAAATTGTTGGGCGTACCTATTCCATTTCACCGTGATTTTGAAGAGGCCAATCTTCGTTTTTATGTGCGAAGAAGGGTAGGGGACGCGTGGCGACGGGGTGCCGTTTTTATCAAAGAAATTGTGCCAAAGCCTGCTATATCCCTGGTTGCCAATGTGATATATCGGGAAAGTTACGCAACCCATCGAATGCGCCATACCTGGGAGTTAAGTGAGCAACAACATTTGATTTCGTACGAATGGAAGCCGTTTTTTAAAGGAGCATGGTACAAAATGACTGCTTTAACAGAGCCAGTTGCACAGCCAATTGCATTCGGTAGCGAGGAAGAATTCATCACCGAACATTACTGGGGCTATGCCCGTGCAGGCAAAATTCAAGCGAATGAATATCAGGTGAAACACCCGCGCTGGGATGTATATCCAGTCCGTTCCCACGAAATTTCCGGCGACTTCGGAAGCTTGTATGGTAAGGAATTTGGGGGAATTTTGACGGGTAAACCGACCTCTGTTTTTGTAGCAGAAGGCTCAGAAATCTCGATCATGGAAAAGACAACTTTGAAAGTGTAAGGATTTTTGAACAAAGCCATACTTTGCCGTCCAAATCGGCAGAACCTAAACCTATCCTTATGGCTTTCCTTGACAATCTTTTTCGTAAAAAATCTATTGACGACGCCATTTCTACGGCGCAAAACGAAGAAATCCACGGCGCTGGTGGATTGGACAAAAACCTGAGTGTTCGAGACTTAACCGCTTTTGGTATCGCGGCCATTATTGGTGCAGGTATTTTCAGCACCATTGGTTCAGCGAGTTTCAATGGCGGTCCTGCGGTTGTTTTCCTTTTTATTTTCACGGCGCTGGCTTGCGGCTTTGCGGCTTTTGCTTATGCAGAATTCGCTTCCATGGTACCTGTTTCGGGCAGTGCCTACACCTATTCCTATGTGGCTTTTGGCGAATTAATGGCCTGGATTATTGGCTGGGCATTGGTGATGGAATATGCGGTGGGCAATATCACCGTAGCGGTGTCGTGGTCAGGCTATTTTACGGGCCTGTGTGAAAGTGCAGGCTGGCATATATCCGCTTGGGCTACAACAGATTATGTGTCTGCTCATACCGGGTTTGATGAAGCTTCGGCCATGCTCAAAGGCGGTAAAACGGTCGCTGATTTCTCTCAATCACAACAAGAATCTTATGAAGCGTGGCAGTCTGCGCCTCGTATTGGCGCCTTGCGTACCATATTGGATATTCCGGCTATTGTGATGTCCATTCTGATTACTGCGCTCGTGTACATCGGCATGAAAGAATCAAAAACTGTGGGCAATGTGATGGTGGTGCTGAAATTGATCGTCGTGCTGCTCGTCATCATTGTTGGGGCAGGGTATGTGAACGTGGACAACTGGCATCCATTTGTGCCGAATGGTTTTGGTGGGGTCATGGCGGGTGTATCCTCCGTGTTTTTTGCCTATATTGGTTTTGACGCACTTTCGACCACTGCGGAGGAATGTAAAAACCCGCAGCGTGATTTACCGCGTGCAATGCTGTATTCGATCATCATTTGCACGGTTTTGTACATCATTATTGCCCTCGTACTGACGGGTATGGTGAGTTACAAAGAGTTGGATGTCAACGACCCGCTTGCTTATGTATTTCAAAAAATAAACCTCAAATGGTTTTCCGGTATCATCGCGGTGAGCGCTGTTGTGGCAATGGCGGGTGTGTTTCTGGTGTTCCAGCTCGGTCAACCCCGTATTTGGATGACGATGAGCCGCGACGGTTTGTTGCCCAAACGCTTTTCTTACATCCACCCGAAATTCCGTACGCCAACCTTCGCAACGGTGGTCACAGGCTTTTTTGTGGTAGTACCAATGTTGTTCATTCCTAGCGACACGGTGCTTGATCTGTGCAGTATGGGAACCTTATTTGCCTTCGTGTTGGTATGCGGGGGAGTTTTGAAATTGCAGGTGCAGCCCAATGCACCGCGCGGAAAATTCCGTACACCTTATATGAATGCCAAATGGATTTATCCGCTTGGATTAATCGCTGGGGTTGCGTTCTTGTTTTCGCGTTATGAGGCAGATACAAAAGCATGGCTGGCCAATGAGCGGCAGATAAATGGGGTGGAAAATTTGCTGCACAACATTCCGGATTCGGACATGCCAGCGGTACAAAGATTTCTCACAACGCGTGACAGCACAGGATTTGCAGGCGCGGGTGGGGTTGTTGCAGATTACCTGGAGGGCTTGAAAGGAGATGATTACAGCCAAACAGTGGCTGCCTTGCCGATGCCGGAGGAGGCTAAATATGAATCAGGATGGCATTTGTTCAAGCATAAAATCCCTATGTGGCTGTTCATTTTCACTTGCCTGATCATGGCTTGGCTGGCATTTAAACACAACCTTTCGCTGATTCCCATTTTGGGGCTTGTTTCGTGCCTATACATGATGGCGCAGATTCCAGCCAAGAGCTGGTTAGGATTTTTCATTTGGCTGGCGGCAGGTTTGGTGATATATTTTGGGTATGGGTATTCTAATAGTAAGCTGGCGAAAAAACAGGCTTAGTACCGATGAAACGGGTAAATAATGCTGATAGGGGCTTTTAATGCAACGACGCAACGAAGTTCATTCACTCGTTGCGTCGTTGCGTGAAAACCACCATCTAACACCAACCACCAACAATGCGCCCAATTTTCCTGGTTTTATTATTGCTTACTTCTTGTGCAGTTTTTAAAAGCAGAGACACCCGTTCTGCGCTGAAAATCAAGCACGAAGTCGCCCATTCTCAGGTCTTTTCAAAAGCATTCACCGGCTTTACTTTGCTTGATCCGGAAAGGGGCCAAGTGCTCGTCGATTTAAACGGAGACCACTTTTTTACACCCGCCTCGAATACAAAAATATGGACGCTGGCGACTTGTTTGGAGGTTTTGGGAGATTCGGTACCCGGCCTTAAGTATGCCTTGACCGACAGCTCCACTCTACTCATCAGAGGAACTGCAGACCCTACGTTTTTGCATCCGAATTTTGCAGATTGGCAACTCATTTTTCGGTGGCTAAAAACGCAAGAAAACCCCATACAGATAGAATATCAATCAGTACCCCGATTTGGCCCAGGTTGGGCATGGGATGATTATCTGGAGCCCTACTCACCTGAACGGACTGATTTCCCAATTTTTGGAAATGTCGCCCAGTTCAAGAAAGAAAATGGAGTATGGCAAAGCATCCCGCAAGGCCTATACGTAGACGAGTATAGTGCTTCCAATGAAATTCATCCGAAAACTAAGGGCGTATTCAGGGCCGAAGGTTTCTCCTATTTTATTCAGGCTGCTCCAGATTCAACGTATGCAAACGGTTTTGTTCAAACAGTCCCCTTTTCCCCGATCTTTTATGAAAACGGTTTTTCTGATCGGTTTATCCAAGATTCTTTAGGCAAAGATCTGGAAGATCCTTGTTTCAGGAATCTTCCTGGCTCTTGCGCATCGAAGCCAATTTTTCCGTGGCGCACCCTCTATTCCACGCCCATTGACACTGTGCTCCGCCGAATGATGCACCAAAGCGACAATTTCATCGCCGAACAAATGCTGCTGCTGTGTGCGGGACAGAAATTTGACCTGCTCCAGCAAGATACCATGATAAAATGGATGCTTGACAGCACACTTACGAAGCTTTCTCAACGCCCCAAATGGGTAGACGGCTCCGGCCTTTCGCGCTACAACCTGATGACTCCCCATAGCATCGCTCAAGTGTTGCTGAAGCTATGGCAAGAACAGCCTCGGGAACGGCTTTTCTCCCTTTTTCCTGCTGGAGGTGTTAGCGGGACGATTACGGATGTATACGCTGGCAAGGATGGCAAACCCTACGTTTTTGCCAAAACCGGGGGCATGAGCGGGGTGCAATGTCTAAGTGGATATATCGTTTGCAAAAGCGGTAAAGTGCTGATCTTCAGCTTTATGCACAATAACTTTGTGGGAAGCAGCGAGGCTTGGAAAGCAGAAATGCAGCGATTTTTAGAACGAATTCGCGACCGGTTTTAGGAATAAGTTATTATTCACCCGTTCCTTAACAGATATTGGCGTTCTTCATCCTGACATTTAACGGTCAACATCCCAATATCAAAATTTCCAAATACCGAAACTCAATCCTCCGAGATTATATCGCGTGCAAACAAAATCTTCGTCTTCCAGTAAGTAGATTGACTGATATTTTCCACAATTACGCCGCGGCTGGTTGTACTGTGGACGCAGGTAATGCCATCCGAGCCGCGCTTTACAACGAGCGCCACGTGGGAGATTTTGTTTTTGCTTTCGCCAAAAAAGATCAAATCACCCGGCATTACTTTTTCTATTGAAACATAGCGTCCTTCGGTGGCTTGTATGGCAGATGCCGGCGAGGCCATTACGCCAAATTCTTTCAAAACATAACTCGTAAAACCGGAACAGTCGAAACCCGTTTTGGGGCTTTGACCGGCATATTTATAGGTGGTGCCCACAAATTTTTTGCCATAATCCACCACCTTTTTACGAAAAGGAGTGGCTACAGCCTCGGTGTAGGCACCCGACTTAGCAGGTCTCTTAGGGCTAGATTTTGTTGGAGGCTTTACAGGGCTGCAGTTAAAGGCTAATAGTGCAATTAGCAGGAAAAGTGGAAATCGAGCGGTGTGCATGTCAGAGAAACTTTGCGAGAGAACGCTGCAAAGTTCGGAAAATGCGTAGCAGTCGTGTTGTTTTTGATTTGTTTAACGGCCATTGATATCTGGACGCTTGATTACCATGTGGTACAGTCTTTTGGTGGCAGACCTAAGCATGGAGGAAGTTTGGGTTTCACCGGGATACTTGTTGTTTCATTTCGATGGAATGTAAAATTGTAGCTCAACATGTGGCCCAGATCGAAACGTTTTTCAAATCCGGCAGAGTTTACGTCGTTTTCTTGGGCATTATAGGCCGTAACCATATTCAGTTTCAGGTCTTTGCCGCTTCCTTGTATGTTGAACACCCAATCATAAATCTTGTGATTCCGGCGATCCTGGAGCCGGACATAAAGATTGCCATTAATGGTATAGTAATATCCCCTGGCAAACTTTTTGCTGCCAGCAAATCTTCGAAAGCGATCTTGCAGATCAAGACCTTCGGGCAAACTATTCCCTTTCCGCACACCATAGACCACCCTTTTTTCATCCAAAAAACGAAGGTAGTGGATACCAACGGTGTCAAATTTTGCTGGGCTTTGTTTTGAAAAGGTCAGGTTGTTCAAGCCGGTAGAGTCCGTCTCGTCTTTGACTGTACAGGACGAGAAATCGCAAGAAATGGGCGTTTTATAACGGCGCACACTAAGACTGTGGACGCATTCTTTACATTTCACGATGTATAAAGTATAGACATGGCTGGTGTCTATTCGTCTGTCCCAATCATTTTTGATATTGGAACGTATTGTAGGCTCGGCGTTCACAAGCGCATCGCCCCGAAGCGTTGGTGGTGTTTTGCATGCCAACATTTGGAGCAGGCAAATGAGAATGGTTAAAAGATAGGCAGTTTTCATGGCTTGAAGATTTGGTAGGGTTTGGCAAAGAAGAAACCGGCGTGCACGCGGTCGTTCGCAAAGGATTGATAAAATGACTGATCCATGGCTTGGTGAATAAGATTTTGGATCAGCATATAGCGGTCGCCGCTGAGGATAAGGTTCATGCCAAGTCCACTGGGTAAGGATCCACGCACCATGATTTGGCCTCGATTGAAATACGTCAGGTCGGGATCACGGAAGTCAACGTGGGCAAGCCCCAGCACATTCGCCAACTCAAAGGCTTCCACAACCTCATCATCATTGCCGCCTGTAAAGTTGTCGTAATAAATCCCCAGTCGTTTTGAAGCACGAAGCGACCAAATCTCAAAGAAGCCACCTCCCGTCCACCAACGGTCAAACCCGTCTCCAAGACCGATAAAATTCCAGGGTGTGCCATCATTGTAATACCCCAATGCAAAATCTCCCGTGCTGAAACCCCCAAAACCTACCTGCTGGTTTCGGGAGCTGTTTTTTGGATTGATGACAAAATTGGTGGCGAGCGTGACAGAATTTTTATATTTATGGGTCACGGCCACCGTGTTGAAATTGCTGAACGTGCGCACTGGTTTTTCATCAAAATAAAAATCCGGCCCCACTCGAGCGGTCAGCGCCGCATTGGCGACCAGCTCGAATTGATACTTCATCCGTTGGTCAGGCTTAATAGAGGTGCCTACGGTGCCCTGATAAAAATTGGCCGTCAGTTGTGTAGAAGGCTGAAGAAAGGACGGATCCTTTTTTCTCCAACTGACCTGGTAGGAAGCGCCCACCGCCAGGCTGAAAAAATAATTGGAAGAGCGCTTGTTATTCAGATTGAAATTGAGGCTGACGCTACAAGCCAAACGTAGGAGTGAATCGGAATCTGCTTTTTCTGTAGGAAGGAATGTGCCATCAGAATACGAAAAGCAGTGCGCGGCAAGGCTATTTGGCAATATCGAAATTGCCAAAAGTAGTAGAGGGATGGGTTTCATGGGTTTTATGGGCTTTAATTTGTTTCATCTGGCATTTTGCCAAAGAATTAGCCAAAGGTATAGGTCATTTTTCCCTCGTTTCCGCAGTTGACTGAAATTTTATTGCGATTTAATTCATAGCATCCACTTCCATAACCAACTCAAGGAGCAGACTTAAGTCTTCGTAAAACTCGCGTACCACTTCAAAACTCGTATTGCTTTTAAAAAGGGAGGGCTCCAATAGGTCGCGATCTTGTCGCAAAGCGAGGTAGATTTTATCGCCTATGATGGAAAAGTAAATTTCTTTTTCGCGACCAATTTCTTGAAAACGCTGTCGAAAAAGGAGGATAGCCTTTTGAAATTCCTCAGAAATTACGTCTTTAATCCTTACTTCAGGCGTGGCATAAGTATCAAAAAACACCTCAAATTCTGGCAAAATACCTTCGCGAACCCTTCTTCCACCTTCGAGGTGGAAGGCTCGTTCGCTGCGACTCAGGTACTTGCGGTAGGCATCTGGAAGGCCCAACACGCCGCCATGCATATCCCAACGCTGGTAGTCGGCCACCAGGAAAATGCCTGAAAAAACAAGGTCGAGTTGGCTGCGCACTTCAGAAAACTCTTTTACCCGCAATTCACAAGCCTCAAAGGGGGTTTCGCGTACTTGCCCTCGGATCAAATCTTCCCCAAAGTAGTCGTCGCAGGTAGTAAAAATCCGACTTTCCAAAAATTTTTCAGTGGGTATAAAGCCCTTAGGTTCGTAGCCCTCGAAAGAAAAATTGACATCGTTGTCAATAAAATCGAGCAAAAGCGCCACCACACGCGGTTTGAACTCTTTGAAAAAAACCTGTACCCGGAACGCCAAATAGGCGATCCAAAGCCCGACCGGGATTAACAACGCCAGTGTGATCGCAAAAATGGAAAGGTAAACCTGCACCACCACCACACCCACCAGCATCAGCCCGGAGAGCAGGAGCAGCCGCATAAGCCGTCGCCGTCGCTGCTCCATGTTGAGCAATTCTGGGTGAATGCTTTGATTGTAGAAAAGCCTGAAGTTGTGATAGGAGGATTGCACGGCCAAATGTAGATGCTTTTAATTACATCCGCTCCGGCATCTCCACCCCCAAAAGCCCCATGCTGGATTTCAGCACCTGGCCCACGGCCCGGCTCAAGGTAAGTCTGAATGCACGAGCCTCTGGGGTCTCCGCACTGAACACCGAGAGGTCATGCCAAAAACGGTGGTATTTCTTGGCCAAATCATAGTTGTAATTTGCCACCAGGGAGGGATCGTATTCTTCTGCGGCCTTCTGAACTACGCTTGGATAGTCAAGCAAGGCCACCAGCAATTCTTTTTCTTGGGGCTCAATGGAGGCGTATTGTGTTGCACTCGACAAGTCAATGCCTTCTTTTTCAACCCGTTGCATCAATCCGTTGATGCGGACATAACTGTATTGGATATAAGGCCCGGTTTGTCCCTGCAAGTCCACCGATTCCTCCGGGTTGAAGATCATTTTCTTTTTCGGATGCACTTTCACGATAAAGAACTTGAGTGCGCCCATGCCCACCCGGCGTAAATTTTCCTGTTTTTCTGCCTCCGATAGCGTTTCCGCTTCGCCCCGGTCTTTGGATTGTTCGGTGGCAATTCGGATGACTTCGGCAATCAGGTCGTCGGCATCCACCACCGTGCCTTCCCGGGTTTTCATGCGCCCGGTAGGGAGCTCCACCAAGCCGTAGGAAAGGTGGTGAAGTCCGTGGGCATAAGGCTCTTCTAGGCGTTTCAAGGTCTCGAACAGGACTTGAAAGTGGTAGTTCTGCTCATCAGCCACCACATAAACGTAACGTTCGCAGTTCAATTCATGGTGGCGCATACGCGCTGTGCCAAGGTCTTGCGTGATGTACACCGAAGTGCCGTCTGCACGCAATACCACTTTCTGGTCATGACCCGCATCCGTCAAGTCTACCCACACAGAGCCGTCTTCTTTCTTGAAAAAAACGCCCTTGGCGAGACCATCCTCCACGATGTCTTTGCCCAGCATATAAGTATCACTTTCGTAATACAATTTGTCAAAAGATACGCCGAGATCACCGTATGTTTTATCAAAACCCGCATACACCCAACCGTTCATTTTCTTCCAGAGGGCGAGCGTTTCGGGATCGTGCGCTTCCCATTTCAGGAGCATTTCGCGCACCTCAGCGCCTAATTGAGAGTGTTCATTGAACCACTTGTTTTTGAAGTCTTTAAAAAAGTCCTTTTCTGACTGCTCGGGCTTTGGTTTGCTTTCAAAAAGGGTCTTTGCTTCAGCGGTTTGTTGCCAGGTCTCGTATTCTGCTTTGGTTTTTTGCTCAAACAAAACATACCAATCGCCCACAAAATGGTCGGACTTGATACCCGTGGATTCGGGTGTTTTACCTTCTCCAAACTTGAGCCAGGAGACCATGCTTTTGCAGATCGCCACGCCACGGTCGTTAATAATCTGGGTTTTAACCACCTCATAACCAACTGATTGCAAAATATTGGAACAGGACCAACCCAAGAGTATATTGCGGATGTGGCCCAGGTGTAAGGGCTTATTGGTGTTGGGAGAAGAGAATTCCACCATCACTTTTTTTCCATTGCGGGGCCGCTGGCCGTAAGCCGAATCTGTCACAACGGATTGCAAGAAACTCTGCCAGTAGGAATCGTTGATTTCGAGGTTCAGGAAGCCCTTGACTATGTTAAAGGCTTTGATATCCGCCACGTTTTTGGCCAGATATTCCCCAATCTCCGCTGCCGCAGCATCCGGCGATTTTTTGGCAATTTTGACAAACGGGAAAATCACCACCGAGTAATCGCCCGTGAAATCGGGTGGGGTAGGGTTGACCAGTACTTTGGCGGGGTCGGTGGATTCGCCGTAAAGTTGTTCGACGGCTTGCGCAACGGCGTTTTGTAGGGTAGAGACGATGTTCATAGTTGGAAAAAGAGGCGCAAAAGTAGGGATTTGGGCGCGTACGTTTACTAAACCTCCAAGGTTTAGTAAACGTTACCAGAGGTTTGGGCGAGAACGTTTACTAAACCTCCAAGGTTTAGTAAACGTACCTCAGAGGTTTTGGGCGAGAACGTTTACTAAACCTCCAAGGTTTAGTAAACGTACATTTTCATGAAACAGAAAACTTTATAAACTATTTTTGCCCAGCATTTTGGATGTTGCTCCATAAAGCAATACGAAAACCTATACCTTATGACAATCGCCAAATCAATCCCTGCCCTTCGCCAGGAACTCCAGGAACTCCTCGTCGAAGACCTTCCCGCTGCGCTCAAAGCGCTCAAAGAACTGCTGCCTGAGACTTCAGGCAAACACGCTCTGGTGGCCGCCTTGCAGGCTAGATTGCAGCAACTCAATAAAGATCGCATTCGCGGGATTATTGACCCTGCGGAATATGCCAAGCGACTTGCGGGCATCAGTGCCGATTGCTACGATTTGATAAATGAGGTTGAAGAAGCGGATTTTTCACCCGCCTCCGCCAAGGCTACGGCGGGTGAAGCGAGTAAAACCAGTAAACTTGGCAGCGTCCTCTACAGCATCCCACACAAAATGCCCCTGCGGAAACCCTCCATCTGCACCATTCGCGTGGCGATGGACGAGGATGCCATCCTGGAAGACATCGTGCTCAACGACGATGTCCGCCTCCGGCAGCGTGTGGAAGTTTCAGACCGTATGAGTGCAGAACTGATTGACACCGAAGGCGATGTGTTTGATATTGCAGGCTTCAACACGCCGCAGCAAAACGTGCGCGACACCGGCTACACCCAGTGGCTGTTCCGGGTCACCCCACGGGTGGAGGGCGAGCACCAACTGTTGGTGAAAGTCTCCCTGCTCGAATTCGACCGCAACACTAATGAGTATGTGCCGCGCGAGGTGTCTATCATGGAGACCGTTACCATTGTCACGGATTTACCCGATTTACCCGCCGTAGCTTTAGCGGAGGCGGGCGAAACTCCGCTTAAATCCTCCGGCCATCAGTTTTCCATCGGCCCTGCCGAATCCCTAAATATCCCAGTACCTACAATATCCAAATCTCCAAACCGCTCGCTCCGTGCCTTGGCCGTTTTCCTCGGTTTCCTCATTCTTGCCCCTTCGATGACCTGGGCAATTAATCCGCCTTATGGCGAGCTCGTTTTCATCACTTTTCGCGCTGATCTTAGCAATGACGCTTCATTCTTCGACGCTTATATCACCAAATACAAAGACAAACCCGAAGCACGCCCCTACCTCGATAAAGCCTATTTCCGAAAGGCCGACCAAACCGAGGCCCTGACCGACCTTCGCGCTTACCAGCACGAATTCCCAAAAGGCGAATTCAAAACGGTGGTGGTGAATAAAATCAGACTGCTCGAAGTCAAAGCCGTTCAGCGCATTCAAGCGCAGCCCGACCCCGCCAAGGTTCGACAGTTTGTGGCCGATTTTCCCGATGCCGAGCACCTGCCCGAAGTGAAACAGGCCGTAGAAACTAAAACCGAACTCCGCAGCGAACTCCTGCCCGAACTTGAAACGGCCTATATCCGTACCATGCAGGAGCAGCCCAGTGTAAGAAAGGCCGAGGATTTTACCCGCGACTTCCCAAAGAGCGAACGCCTGGGCGATCTGGCACAGGCTTCTGCCAGCCAGCCGGAAGTGCAGCGGCAGGTGCAGCCTGTGGTTGAAAAAGCCATAGTGCAACGCGTGGAGGCGGCCATTTCTGCTGAAGAAGTAAGGGCTGTGCTGCCCGCGCTCACACAAGTCGGCAGCAAAACTACCGCTGAAAAGGTAGGGCAGATCGTGGCGCAAAAACCCGCCGCCCTGCGTCAGCAAGTGCAAAAAGAAGTGCAACAAGCGAGTGTGCAGGTGCAGCAGCGGAACGCACAACTTTCGGAAAGTTCGCTCGAAGAAGCCGACTGGGCAGCAGCCACTGCCGCCAACACCCTTGACGCCTACCAGCTTTTTGTCAACCAATACCCCAACTCTCCCCGCCGGGCCGATGCCCGCCAGCGCGTACTTGCGCTCAAGCCTGGCATGAGCAAGGAAGAACAAGACTGGGCCGATGCCGCCCTTGCCGACACGCCGGAAGCCTACATTTTCTTTTTGCAGAAATACCCCAAAGGCAAACGGCAGGCAGAAGCCCGCCTGCATATCCGCAGTTTCAGCCTCAGCGTGATAGAGCAAAAACGCCTCGAAGAGCAAGCTGCCGGACGGCTTAAAACGGAGCAGGAGGAACAAACTAGGCTTTCGGAACAGACTCGCCTCCAGGAAGAACAGCGACAGCGCGACGAGCAAGCCCGCCGCGACACCGACACCGACGCCGACGGCATACCCGACAAAGACGACCAATGCCCCAACGAAAAAGGCGACGCCGCCAATCATGGATGTGCGCCCAAGAGCGAATCTGCCCCAATTCCGCCCATTGGCGGAGAGGAGTCGGGTGAGGTTCGCAACCAACGCTCCGGCCTCGAAATGATACGTGTAGAAGGCGGCACGTTTACTATGGGAAGCAATGAGTCCAGCAGCGAAAAACCACTTCACACCGTCAAAGTTTCCGCTTTCAGCATCGGCAAGTACGAAGTGACCCAAGCCGACTGGCGTGCAGTGATGGGCAGTAATCCGGCAAACTTCAAAGATTGCGACGAATGCCCGGTGGAACAAGTAAGTTGGGACGATGTGCAGGATTTTATCAAGAAAGCTAACGCTAAATACCCCGGTAAGAACTTCCGCCTCCCCACCGAGGCAGAGTGGGAATACGCTGCGCGGGGTGGCTCAAAAAGCAAGGCCTATAAATATGCGGGCGGAAACGATCTCGACAAAGTGGCTTGGTACACTAGCAATTCCGGCTCAAAAACCCACCCTGTGGGCGACAAAGCGGCCAACGAACTCGGGCTGTACGATATGAGCGGGAATGTCTACGAATGGTGCGCCGACAAATGGCACGAGGACTACACAGATGCGCCCACGGACGGCTCGGCCTGGACTTCAGGAGGGGATGGTTCGCGCCGCGTGGTTCGTGGCGGGTCCTGGAGCTACGGTCCTTACTACTGCCGGGCCGCCTACCGCTACAGGATCCTCTCCGACTACCGCAACCTCTTCAGCGGCTTTCGGCTTGCCCGGTAACTTACTAACACTTTTCCCTTTTAAACTTTTACCCTTTTTTTTCTTTTTTTTTCGGCGCAGCCGCCTGCCGGTAGGCAGGGCCGTCCCGATGAAATCGGGATTAAAAAAATGGGTTTTGGGGTATGGCTGTACGGTGACTGTACGGACGTTTACTAAACCTTCGAGGTTTAGTAAACGTACGTACACCCCGCCAAACCCCGCAAAAGGCCCCACGGAAACCCTAATCCTCCTCAAGCGACCAATTATCCATTTCCCGGTCAATCCGAAAATCTTCATGGAATTTTAGAAAACGCACCAAAGCCTTATCAAGGTCAGAATCAAACCAGCTCAATACTTCTTTCCTGTTCAACAAGGAAGGTTGCTGTAAATTTCGGTAAGCTGTCCAGGAGGAATATTGCCATTCCTCATAGTTGCTGCAAAAGCGGTGGTGCAGGGGATTATGATGAATGTAGGCCAAAAGATAGTGCAATTTATACTCGGTAGTCACCGAAATCCGCTTGAAACGCTTTTGGAAAAGCGTACCGTGTCGTGCTTGCTGTTTGTTGTATGCCAGGGCATAACTGCTGAAAAGTCGCTTGAATTGGTCTTCGAGGTATTCAGAATAAGGTATTTCTTCAAGGAGAAACTGTTGGCTTTTCACGGTTCTTTGTTCTTGAATATGCTTTATCGGCGCATCGGTCAATGGTTTTACCTTGGCCAGAAAATGGAAGTGGTTGGGCATCAAGCAGTAGGCATACACGTCCAAATAGGGCAGGTATTTTTTCCATTTTTCCAAAAAGAACAGGTAATTGCCATCATTGCTGAACAGGTTGTCACGACCGA
>JBBQSW010000045.1:0-13998 GCA_038213575.1 Chitinophagales bacterium
GCCACTTCAACCACTCGGTTTGCTGCATCCGTTCGGGCAAAACTCCATTGCTCTCCCGGCAGGTTGATGACCGAAATGATCCCGGCACAAGCAGCGGGTTTCCCCTGGATGTCCTTTCTCAAATTGCTGCGAATAAAGGTGTCAGATGCCGCGACCAGAACGTCTTCCTCCGTGTCAATCAGGGACTTAGCGGCCAATACCGTACATAGTTGACCCGCTGTGACTTCCGGGATCGTGATGAGTTTTATAGGCGTTTCCGACCGTTTTGGGTTGACTATACGTTGTTGATTGAGGTAGTCTTTGACTAAAACGGACACGCTGAAACGTATTTCGTGTTCTGCTAAAACCACCAAAATCAGTTCCGAAAATTCCAGTTCCAATAGCCCGTCCAAAGCCCACAACAGCATGGGTTTCCCGGCTACCTCGATCAAGGGTTTGGGTATTTCGTAGCCCAGGTCAGCATAGCGGCTGCCGCGACCAGCCATAGGCAACACGAGTTTCATGTGTTTAAATCAAGCTTGCTAAATAAATCCATCGCACGGAGATACATCATCATCTGTCGCTTGGGCTTGCCCTTGTGCAGGGGGATCATAGATAAAAACAGCAGCGCTTCAATGAACATAATCTCCTCCAGCACATAGCCTGCGCCCTCCATTTCAGCGTCGAAAAACCTGGCCAGGTCTTCGTATAGATCACCGCTGCAAAGCGTGGTTGTAAAATGGCCCTCTCCTTTGATTTCTATAGTAAACAAATCTGCAACGATAAAATCATAGCTCCCACAAAGGCTGTGGCGCAGTTTTGCCACATCGTAACGTGGGTCGCCGTAAATACCTTTTTTGCCAAAGCGGCCCCTTGGGTCAATGAGCCTGACCAATTGATTGTTAAGGTCGTACAGGATGTTTGATAAGCAAAAATCGCCGTGGACGACCGTACCCTCCACCGTGGCGGCTAAGTGTTCACAGCCACCTTGAATCCTGCTTTTCAGCAAGGGCAGGTTGTCGAGCCAGCGGCCGTTCCAGCAAATGCGTTCGAGTGTGGTCAGATTTCGGAAAAATTCGTCTTCTGCCACCAATTCCTTGATTCGTGCTTCCGTTTTTTTCCAGTAGATATGCCACGCGTCAGCATGGCTGACAAAACCTTTAAAACTTTTCAAAAGCAGGTGCGTACGCATCAAATTGTGGAGCGTAGTCTTCCAAATTTCAAGGTCCAGATTGCCGTACAAATACAGTTCAGACAGGTTTGGGTAGCCATAGTATTCTTGCACTATGGTGAATACATTGCCATCTTCTTCTTTGCCCAATACCCTGGGAGTCAGCACCTTGAGCGCGTCAGGCAGGGCGAGATACCAATCGTATTCGTCCCTTAGTTTCTCGACCCGACTGCTTGTTTTGCGCATTATTCCGGTCACTTCCTCGATGTGGAGTTGGTTGAAATAGCGAGATTGCAGCAAGGCCCGCTTGGCCAAAAGGAAATGCGGCATGTGGCCGAAATCGAACCAATGCGCGGTCGGGATAGCGCGGATAGGGTGCTTGTGGCTATACAGCGCGAGCACGTCGCTCAGTTCTTTCCCCCCTTGCGTCAGGGCTTTTTCGCAGGTTTGTGACAGCCAGGTCGAATCTGAAAAATGGTAAAGTCCGGTCAATGCGATCAGACCATTCGGGCGGAGATTCTTTTTGTCAAAATAGCGAACGACAAACCCATCGCTATCCGTCTGAGCCAGGCACCAGTTGCGCGGGTCGCCAAACTGGTCGGAGACCAGGACATAGTTTTCGATTTTTGGAAGGGGAGCGTTTATAAGTGTGTCGCCCAACAAGACGGTAACGGGGCACGCACCCTGTAATTTTTCAAGCCCTGCCTGAAGCGAATGGATGATATTCCCCTTTGTTTCCAACAGCGCGAACGTTACGGTCAACCTTTCTTGAAATGCCCATTGGACAAAGTTGAGGAGTTGAGCGTTTTTCGCCTGTGTTACCAGCACAACGTTTGTCACCTGTTTTTCCAGCAAGTCTTCCAAAATCCAGCCGATGACGGGCTTGCCGTTCACCGGAATCATGGCGTTAGATCCGCTGGTAGCGATGGGCAGGTTCGAGGTGTTGATGTCGCCACCGCATAGTATGATGGTCGTTGGGCTAGGCATGGTTATTTAGGAGCCGCTCGTACACTGCCATTATTTTGTTGGCATTTATTTCAGGAGAAAAATTGTCTTTGGCATAAATCAGGGCGTTTTCTCGCATTTTTGCGTGTACGACGGGGTTTTCGGCCAAATAAGATACAGCCTTTGCCAAAGCGCTTACATCACCGCGTTTTACAATTTTGGCGGTAAGCCCATCCACCAACACCCGGCTTTTGCCAGAGTGTCCGCTGAACGCTACGGAAGGCGTTCCCACCCCCAGAGCCTCGAGCGGAGGGCGGCCCAGCACCCCGTGTTCATTGCATACCACGAGCACATCAAATGCAGCGAGATAGCCCAATGAATCCTGTTGAAAATCAGTGAAAATGATACGGTCTGCCAAGCCCGATTTTTCTGCTTTTTTGAATATTTGGGTTTTCAAGATTGCTGCTTCGGGCAAACTCCCTACGATCATGAATTTGTAATTTAGGATAGGGTTTGAGTGGCCGAAAGTCTTACTCGATGAAGCGATACCTTTTGCCATTTCCAAAAAATTCCAAATCCCCCGTACCGGCGACACAACACTTAAATAGCCCACCAGAAAATCATGCTCCTTGATGTCGTGTTTGGCACGGATTAAGGCTCGTCGTTCCCGGGCCTGAGCTGCCTGCTTCAGATCAATGGAGTTAAATATCACCTCGTGGGGCAGGGCTTCAAACCCATCTATTTCATCTTCCGAAATGGCGATGAGCGCGTTGGAAAATTGGCGTATTAGGTGGATGGACAACCATTTGTTGAATCTTGAGAGCGTTGGGTAATAGGAGCTTCTCAAATGTTGGAGAATCGGAATTTTCAAATCCCCCAATGCCCAACCTGCAGGTGCTGCTGACTTGTCGTTCACATGTATTAGCGCAGGCCTAATTTCCAACACTCTTTTTCTAAGCGAGTTTTGGGAGAAAAAAAACAATAGCTGATTCCAAGCAGCCCGTGAATACCAACTTGGGCCTGGAGATGTCCAAAAACGTGGGAAAAGAACCACTTCTACCCTGGCTCCAGCCGTTTCAAAGAGCTGCCGCGCAGGGCCTTCTTCAGCCATCAGAACCCATGGCGCATAACGGGTACGGTCCAAATGCCGAATCAGGTAAGCGAGGCTTATGGCTGACCCGGTGTATTTGCCGTCCTGGTGGATATAGAGGATTTTATGCACCTTTTTAACCTATGATTCGCATTAGTACTTCCAAATTGCCAACAACAATATCTACAGCGTTTTACTTATCGGCTAAGTTTAAACAGGTCTCCTCAACACAGCCGCCGCCCCGGTCGAGAAAATGTCATGGAGCAATGAATTGCGAAGTACAGGTATGCGACGAATCATTTTATTGCACAGCCGAATCCATCCGCTGGGCACTTGGCTCTGGAACAACTCTATCTGATACCCGCATCCGATGGCCATGCGTTTGAATTTTCCAAAAGTGATATCATTCAAATCTTTATATCGGCGCAAGTCGCGGAGTTTGTTCGGTTTTTCAGAAAGACCGGGGTACATTTCAAGTACTTGCGGGTTTTCCTCCGCCAAGCGGTAAAGGGTGTTGCAAATGGTCTTTTCAGAAAAAAAGAGGTTTGACCAGGGCACTTTCAAGCCCTGTTTGATGTGCGCGCCATGTTTGCTATAAATGGAAGAGAAAATGGGCACGATAAGTCGGCCTCCGGGTCTTAGCACACGGAAGGCCTCCCTCATTACGGCTTCAGGTTCCATAAAATGTTCAAAGACGTTCTCTGCCCAAACGATGTCGAAACTCCCTTCAGGGTAATCAAGTGCGGTTGCATTTTTTTCTTCAAACGCTACGTTTAGTCGAGCCTCCGTGTCCCCGAAGGTGTTCTTAATCAACTGTTTGTGAAATTTTTTGGCAATGTCAAGATTGTAGGTGTTGAGGTCAATCCCTACCACCCGTTTAGCCCCATTCATGGCCAAAAAGCAGGAAATGCCGCCGTGACCACACCCGATTTCCAACATTTCTTTTCCCTGAAAATCGTACTTTATTCCATTCATTACGCAAGGCAAATACTGCATTTTCATTGCATATTCCAGGTGATAAGCTTCACCATTCAGTCCTTCGCCAGCCCTGAGCGGCCTGTTTGGAGCAGGCCATTTTTTGGAGAGTCTGTAGAGGATGTGTTCAGCAAAAGTCATTTTTCAAACAAACAGGTTTTCTCAGGAACGCGGCATCAATAACTTTTTCGCAGAAAACGGGGGAATAACACCTTTACTGTAATCATACTGACCAATAAAATTCCCAATAAGCCCAACAGTATCGGTGAGATTTCCTGAAAGTCAAAAAGGAAGCAAACGATTCCAATGGTAGTCACTCCAAATAGACTAACAGGTATAAAAGGGTATGAAATCTTTATTACACGATGGGCTTCTGAGAACAATACAGCTCCCATCACCAAATACGCCAATGCCTGTGCAATTATAAAACTATAAGGCATATAAAAATCCATCGCCAGTAATGACAATCCCACCATCACTATCATGCCCACAAAAGAGGCGCGCACCATCAAGCTTTGCCTCGAAGAAAGCTCAAACCCTGTTGTCACCGTAAAGTAAATTGCCTGTGCCACCGAAACTGCCATGATGAACGGCACATAAGGAATGCCGGCCCAGTATTTAGGGTCAATCAACCAATGATACAGCCAAGGCGTAAGCAGCGAAAAGATGCCCCATAGCATGATGATTCCAACCCAATAAAGACTGATTAACTGCCGGAAGGTTTGGGCTGGATTTGCGTCCGTTTTATGGATATGAAACTTGAAGGGCACCCAGGATTGCTGCACGATGCTCACCACGAAAGAAATCGGCTTTGCCAATTTGGTGGCCACGGCATATAGCCCCGACGCGGCAATCCCCAGTTTGTGGTTGATCATAAACGCCGTAAAAATCTGAATGACCTGCGCTTGTACTTTATGGGGAATAACGGGCAATCCGTAGCTCAGCAAATCTTTGACAAGCGCCCGGTCAAAGCCCACCCAACGAAAATGCCGCCTCGAATCCGACCAATAAAGCACCGCCCGGAAGAGCGAAGCAGCCAGTCCGGCGAGCAAAGCCCCGGTGACGTGCATTTTCTCAAACAGCACCAACCAGATGGACAATGCCAGACTAACCACCAGGGTGGCAATGTTCACGATGGCGATTTTCTTCACTTTTCGCTCGCTGCGCAAGGTCACGACGGTCAGTGCCGAAAAATTGTCGGCCAGAAAACTCCCCAGAAATATCCCAAACTGGAGCGGGGTAAGCAAGCCTTCAAAAAAACTCCCGTTGAGCAGCCAATAAAAGGGGAGCAACAGCAGGCAGGCCAATACCATGGCGGCGGTTTTGATTTGGGTAGCCAGGGAGAAATAGGCGTTTTTCCTGGCGGGGTCGTCAGTCATGGAATAATAGCGAAACAGCGCACCATCCATGCCCAGGCCAGCAATGGGACTAAAGAAACCGAGCAACATGGCCGACATTGCCAGTACACCATAGTCCTCCGGGCGCAGTTCTTTGGTGTAGAACGGCACCAGAATCAGGCTCAAAAACTGCGAGAGCATGGTGGACATGCCATAAGTGAGGCTGTCGCTCGCCAGTTCCTTGAGGCGTTTCAGCATGTCAACACCTCCACGATTTTTTCAGCAGCCATTCCGTGGAAGGCCAATTGCCCCTGGGTGAATGCGCGGCATTTCTCCTGATAAACACTGTAATTTGCCTTGATTTTCAATATCTTATCGCTGAAAGCAGCGGTCGAATCAGCAAACTCGGCCACGCCCTGCTCTATGTATTGTTTCACATGAACCTCCTCCCAATTGGGCGAGAACACCAACAGCGGGCGACCCCAAATGCAAGATTCCATGCCTGCCCCGGAATTATTTATAGCAACGATATGATGGTTTTCAAACGGAACAGGCTCGAAACGATCCAGCAATCGAACATTAGGATAATCCGCCAAAGCAGGCAATAAGTATGCTTGAACATTCCCGGCGTGGTCGGCAGGGTGGGGCTTTAGGGTGATGATGGCCGTTGGGTTATGTTGCGCAAAATGCAAAACGGCATCCAGCAACAGATGCACATGAGCAAGCGGTGTGTGCGATGCCCCTGCACTGGGCAATACCAAAATGCGGAGTGGGGCGGGAGGCAGTTTTTGTGTGCCCCGTTTTTCAACTTCCTGAAATACAGCATCATAAGCTGCATTGCCCGTGATCAGTACCTGACAGCCTGCTTGCCTTTGCTCCAGCCGCAATTTGAAAAGTTCCGACCAGACAAGGTATTTGTCCACCGACAAATTGGAAACCTGGTCCGTATCGCCAATCAAGCCGTGCTGGATGGCGAAAGAGGGTATTTTTAGTTGTTTGCAAGCCAGCAATACGGCGTTTGCCTGGTAGGCCTCGGCTTTGAAAAGCACCAATTTCTTGGGGGCGCCGGAAAGGAGCCGCAGCATGGTTTGTTGGATCAGGTAGGCGGGTTTTGCAAAGCGGATGATGACAGATTTTTCCCGTGCAGAAAAAAAGGCATGCTTGAGCAGTAAGGCCGTTTGGAACCGTACGGCTCGAAAATATTGCCCTTGTCCTACCCAGGATTGAATAGAAAATGAAATCCCAGGCCACTCTGCTTCATATTTTTGAAACAAAGGTTCGTTTGTATAAACAATTGAAAACGAATGGTTTCGTCGGGCCAAAGCCGCTGCCACCGGTCGAAAATGTTTAATATGGTTTTCGGTAATGATGACAAAAAGGAACTCGGTCCTGGGCAATTCGGGCGGATGGCGGCTGAATCTTCCTCGGAACAGTGTTTTGATTGCTTCTCTAACAAACCGACCGTAATGGGGCTTCCCTTGTTCACGTTCGAGCTCCAGGCGGGTGCAATACCAGAATTCAATTCCTGTATTCACAGTTAGCTTTTCACGCAAATTTTTGGTATCAAAATTTTTGCTTCTTGAACAAATATTCCCCAAACTCAAAATCCACCCAATCATTGATATCCACGGATCGTTCGCGTGGCATCAAATAAGCCAGGCTTTTTTGCCCAATCACATCGGGGCGGCGCTCTAAGTCTCGTCGCCAGGTGGCGTACACGGCGCCATTGCGCACATAAACCTCCGGCAGATCCTTGACAGCAAAGCGCCCGGCCTCGTCTTCCAAAAACGCTTTTAATTCATTGCCTTCCAAGGTTTTGAGCTTGAGTGGATGCACCATCTGGTCCAGTTTTACCACACTCACAGCAGAGTCTGCATCGGGGTTGTGGAGCAAAAGTTGAATGGTGCCATCAATGTCTTCGGAAGTACGCAGCGGCGAACTGGGCTGCAAAATCACGACCATGTCAAACGGCTCAGGGGTGTTTTCCAGCTCGGAAAGCGCATGTTGCACATATTCAATAGCTGGCGCATCATCACCCGAAATCTCTGCCGGGCGCTGGAGGCAGGTAATTTGCGGGTATTTCCGGCCAATCGCCAAGACTTGTTCGCTGTCGCTGCTCAATGCAATTTGCGTCAACCATTTAGATCCCAAAGCCTGTTGAATCGCCAGTTCCGTCAGGGTCGTCCCGGCAAACGGACGGAAATTCTTCTGCGGCACGCGTTTCGAGCCTTCGCGGGCGGGTATGATGCCAAGGATGTTCATTCCGAGAGCGCAGCTTTCAACTTTTCTGCCAGGAAAACTTCGGTTTTTTCAAAGGACTCCAGGGTGTTGCCGCCAATATGGGGTGTGATAATCAGGTTGTTGTGTTGGCGGGCATAAGCGATAAGGGGGGAATCGTGGTGGGCGTGTTCATTTTCTATCACATCCAATGCTGCACCAGCAAGGTGGCCATTTTGGAGGTTGCGCAACAAGGCCAGACTGTCCACCAAAGCGCCTCGCGCGGTATTTATCAGCACACTGCCTTTTTTGAATTTTGAAAAAAGCGCGTCGTTGAAAAGCTGCCAGTTTTCAGGCAGATAGTTGACATGTATGCTCACTAAATCGGATTGCGCCACCAAATGTTCGAGGCTTTCACAAGAGATAACACCTTCCTCCTCAAAAGGCAGGGGATCAAATCCCAACACCCGACAGCCGAAGATGCGAAAGTATTGTGCCGTGATTTTGCCCAAACGGCCCATGCCGGCAATGCCGACCGTTTTGCCCAAAAGTTCGCGGCCCTGGAAAAGGTCGCGATTCCAGCCGCCCTCCTGCACATGATTTATGGCTTGCGGGATATTGCGCAACAGGGCCAGCGCGAGGCCAATGCTCAATTCTGCCGTAGCGCGAACGGATTGCAGGAATTCCACTTCTCCTCGAAGGCTCAACACCTGGATTCCTTTGGCTGCACAGGCATCTATGTCAATATGGTCAAGCCCTGTTACGGGGCATACGATAAACCTGCAGCGCGGGTTTTCCGGTAAATCGCTTGCCCTGATCTGAAACCCCAATCGAAACCAAAAAGCATCGTAATCTTCAAGGCCTTTTTTTAGCTCATCTTTTTGAATATCAATCAATTCTGGCGCTCCAATCTGCTGCAGAATGGAGAGGGCCTTGAGGCTGAAGCCTTTTGTTTCTGCGATGAGGATGCGGGGTTTCATGTCATATTTTAGATATTGAAAAATTTGGCAACTTTTTAAAAGTTGTCAAATTTAACGTTGCTCAACTTAGGCCTTCGGCACCGGATTCTTCACGGCGTTCAGAATGACAAAACTTGGATTAGTGCCGAAATCAAATGGATAGCGATGCTTTATTCTGCGCCGTAAACGGCGCTTTTCCCGACGGCCTGAAGGCCGTGCTACCTGCCACATCCTTCGTATCCATGCGATGGAGGAAAAATGCATCACGGAGTTGCTCGGATGTGTTGATGCCGCGCCTCATCGTGAAGGCAAATTGAATTCCGGCCTTTTGCAGTATCGGCGCTAGCGAACGGTTCACCGCCGCCTCGCCGCCAAATGGATAGGAAAACGATACGACTGGCCTGCCACCCACGGATTCGAGGTATCTGAGGGAGGCCAGGATGTCGCGCTCAGCCTCTTCCGGCGGGAGCGTCGCCAAAGGCAAATGTGCGCTGCCGTGCGAGCCCAGCGCACCCGCTTGGGCCAATTTATACAGGTCGTGCTCATCCATATAGAATTCGCGGGCGAAGGCCGTTTCGTCGGTTACCAAGGTTCCGAAGAGCTGCCGAACCAACCCCTCTTTTTCAATTTCAGGTAATACAAAATTGAGGTAAAATTTCAGCCTGCCTGCCAAAGGGTCGTCGTAACGATATTGATTTTCAACTACTTTTTGGTCAAATGGGTAATTCTCGATAGCGGTGTTTTTTGCCAAAAAATAAAAAATGTCGCGGTCTTCCAGCTGAGTGCGTACAAAATGGAGTTGATGCGTGGGCAGCACTTTTTGCTTGCGGATGGGGTCGGTCGGAACGTAAAAAATGGCCGGGATGCCTTTGGCGTTTAGATACTCAAAGGCGGCCATTTGCTCTTTCAGCCCGTCGTCCAAAGTGAGCACGCAGTAATTGCCTGAGGGGAAATTTTGTTGGCGAATCCAATCTGCGATTTCAGCCTGGGCGACAAATTGGTATTGCTTGTGTAAGGCGTCAAGTTGTTTTTCCAAAGCCACCCGGCTGGTCGGATAAATGCCCGCTTTGTAACTGGTTTCCCGGAAGTAATGGAAGTTGACCGCAAGGAGATTCATGGCTTTTTCTGCTGAATTTCGAGTCCCCTGGCCGTTTTCACCACACGTTGTTGTGCCTTTTCAAGATCGGCAGGACTGCTGAACAGCCGATCGCCAGGTCGAATGGAGGGCAATAAATCGCGGCCCTTCAAATCGCAGACGGAGCAAAGGAGCAATTCTCCACTTTTAGCCGCCACATTCAGCCATTGCCCGTTGTTGCGGGTCACGAGTCCCCATTGGAAAGGGTGGGTGTGACCATCCAGGGATTGCGCCCAGGCATCGCGAACGATGATTTCCTGTTCCCGCCAGCGGCATCTTGCGCCGCCGTAAGGCTCGTCGAAGGCACAGACAAAACGCTCCAGATCGCTCGCCGTCCAGTTCCAATCCAGCCAGCCATGTACGTCGGCGCGGAGTCGGGGCCAATAAGTGGAAAGGTATTCGGGCTGAGCGGCCAGGGGTGTGGCCAGTTCGTTTTTCGCCCATTTTGCAAGGAAACGCTTGAGGAACGCGACGTTTTTTGCTTCGTAGTGCTGGATAAAATCCAGGGGCTTTCGACAATGGGCTGGGTAGATAAACTCATCATAATCAACCACTTCACCGGCGTCCACTGCTTCTGTCATTTGGTGCAGCAGGCAGATTCCGGTTCGCTGACCGCACATGATTTGCCAGGAAAACAAAGTGCCTCCCCTCGAACGGGGCAAGTGGGTGCCATGCAGGTTGAGCATCGTGCCGCCCATCCTTTCTTCTAAAAATGCTTTGTCAAATAACCAGGGTGCGCCGATAGAAATAGCGAGCGTTCGGTCGCTGTTGTTTATCCATTTTTCGACGGGCAAATCTTCAGGCTTTTCTGCTGCAATAAGTACTATTTCAGCCTGTTCGGCAGATTTTCCCATTTTCTCGAGCTGGGCAAAATCTGCCATGATTGCAGATTCAAAGCCTTGTTGGCGGGCAAAATCCGCGACTTGGAGGCTGATAGGATTAGCGCCGAAGAAAAGGAGATTGGGCATTAGATCAATGTCGTTGACGAAGGAAAGGGGGGTAAAAGCCGCATCAGAGCGACATTTCTGTAGCCCCAACTATCCAAAACTTGAGTTAGGTTAACGTGAGTTTTGGATAGAATCGGGCTTAATAGTCGCATAGCGACGACATTATGGTAGCGCCAGCGTTAGGTTATGTCGTAGCCGCTCTCCCTGATTTGGGACGCTGAATCCCGAAATCTGGCATTGGCAAATCGGGCAATGGTAACGGGGGCGACTTGACCGCCCAGCGATAATTTGAATTGAGTGATGCCGGCTTTGGCAGGATCCTGGAGGTCAATGCCGCCGAGGTCAAGGGTTTGAAAACCGTTTTCCGCACCGTATTGACAACATTCAAGAACCAGGCGTTTGGCGGCACAACCGTACACGAGATTGTTCAGCCGCGCATCCTGCCTTGTTTTTTTTAAGGAAAAAATCCGCCCGATACGCAGACGGGTTTCATTTGTGTAGACGCTGATGCCAGAAACAGGCTGTCCGTCAAAAAGGGCGGTAAAAATCAAACTATTGCGCAATTCTTCCTCTGGGACAGGAAACCATCCGCGGGCGTTTTCACAAGCCTTGTAAAAGTTGAAATAGGCGTCAAAATCATTCCCTGTTCCCATTTGAAAACTCAAATTTTCAATTTTATCAGAGCGTCTCACTTCGTTTCTGCTCGTGGCATGAAATTTTGAAAAAGCAGTTTCTGCGCCATTGGACAGGTCAATCAGACACGCATTTTTTTGCACGATATCAAAGTTGGGCGCTTCACAATTGCCGTAGCAAACCGCGAAGCTGTAGTCAAAATCCGCAGCCAATTGCTTGCCTTCTTCCGAAGTCAATTGACTTGTCAGCAAGCGGCAATAACGAAGACCAAGTATAGAAGCGGTGAGCATGTTAGTATCCCGGAACGCTGTTCCGGGGTGTATGAGAAACTCGGAACAGAGTTCCGAAATGCATTTAATTCAAATTCGGAACAATGTTCCGAAGTACAATCAATACTGCAAAACCTTGGCAAAAGTCAGCGGCGCCTCCGCCAGCACCTGGGCAATTTTCCCCCCAGCTTTGCCATCGCCATAAATAGGATCGGGTAGATATGAACCGTGTTCAATCTGTTGACGGACTGAATTTTGAATGGCCTGGCGCTCATAACCCACTTCCATTACGTTGTGGCCGCGCTCGCGCCCCGATTGCCGTCCTCCGATGTTCACAACAGGAACGCCTAAATAGGCCGCTTCCCGTATGCCCACACTAGAATTTCCCACCAGACATTTGCTGTTAAAAAGAAGACGAAGGAAGTCCTCCGGCGCCATGTTTTTGAAAAAATGGAAGTTGGAAGTATCCCGTCCTTCGCGAAAAGAACGGATGCCCTTGGAAGTGCCATCAGCCCCGGCGTCCACATTGGGCCAGAACAAAAGAATGGGCAGTTTCAGACCCGCCACGGCTTCCAGAGTTTCTTCAATATGCTGGCGCGACTGCTCGTATTCGGTGGTGACAGGGTGCTGCATGACCACCATGTAGCCTTTGCTCAAGTCCAAATTTTTACCCACACCACCATATTTTTGAAAAGGGTCGAAGTTGAGTTTGGGCGATTTCAAGACGGCCTCCGCAAGGTCAATGGAAGGGCAGCCGGTCACAAAAACGGCCTCCGGGTGTTCGCCCATCCGCAGCACGCGTTCGCGGGCTTTTTCAGTGGCAACCAAATGGATATCAGCGAGTTTGGTAATGGCGTGACGAACTTTCTCGTCAATATTTCCGGTCACTTCCCCGCCTTGCACGTGGGCCAAGGGGATATTCATGTACGCCGCAGAAACGGCGGTCGCCATGGTCTCAAACCGATCGGCGACGGTGACCACGATATCGGGTGCAAGATTGTCAAACACCGTAGAAAGTTCCAGGATGCCAAGGCCGGTAGTCTTGGCAGCGGCCGTCAGGTTTTCGCCTTCCAATACATTGAACACCTTCGCCGCGATTGGGAAACCATCGCGTTCGATGTAATTAATCGCCGAGCCATAGCGATCGAGTAAAGCGGAGGCGGCCACTACCAGTTGGAGTTCCAAATCCGGGTGCAACTGGATGGCGGCTAGAGCGGTTTTGATCCGGCTATACGAAGGCCGGGCAGTGATTACGACGCAAATTTTACGGAGGTTCATTGCAAATCTTCGTTCCTTAGGAAGTCAAACCGGTCTAGCGGGCGGGCAAGTTTTTTGCCCAATATTTCCTGAAATTGGCTGGCTGGAATGCCATAGCCTTTGGGCTTTTTGGCCTCCAAATCTTCGATGGCAATGAGATGTCCGGCGGGTAAATGCTTATTTACGGCAAGGGATTTTTCAAAGATGTTTTTCAGGGTCAGGAAGGCCGTATTGTCTTGTTTGTCAAGGGGATGGGCGAGCGAAGTCTCTATTTGGCGAACGCCTTGAACCAGCATTTTGACCTGTGCAGGCGTAAGCGAAGCCGGGGCATCGGGGCCGAACATTTTTTTATCAAAAACGATATGAAACTCAAGGATGGATGCCCCTAAAGTAGCTGCTGCCAAACAAGCGAATATATCTCCTGAATGATCAGAAAAGCCGACAGGAATACTGTACCGCTTCTGCAACAGAGGAATCACATTCAAGCCCCATTGTTCGGGCAGGGTAGGGTAGGCCGTGGTGCATTGCAAGATGGACAGATCATTGCCAAAGGGCTTCAAAAACGCGAGGGTTTCGTCCAACTCTGTAAGCGAACTCATGCCCGAAGAAAGCAGCATTGGCTTACCAGTGCGGACTATTTTTTCGAGCATCAAGAAGTTGCTGATTTCGCCCGAACCGATTTTATATCGTTGAATACCAAGGTTCTCCAACAATTCAACGGCAGCACAACTAAACGGGGAGGAAATGAATTCGACCCTTTTTTCCGCGCAATGCTTTTTGAGTCCGGCCCATTGTTCGGGTGTGAATTCCATACGCTTCCAATAGTCGTAACGGGTGGCGTCGGCGTAACTGAATTGGACCCTGAAAGGCTCATGCTCACTGCTTTCCGCCTCAGCGATGTGTGTCTGGAATTTTACGGCATCCACCCCCGCCTCGGCAGCGGAGTCAATGTAGGCGTGTGCCATGCCAAGGCTGCCGTCGTGGGCCTGGCCTATTTCAGCGATGAGGAAAACAGGGATATTTTCGCTCATTTCTTTTTGCGAGGAAGGAGTTTTTGCCACCAGGTTTTGGGCTTTACCTCATC
>JBBQSW010000046.1:0-13989 GCA_038213575.1 Chitinophagales bacterium
CGAAACACCCGGTGTGATACGTATTGGAAACTCAGCACCCCGTAGCGCAGTGGGTTGAGGAGCGGTGCAAGCCGCCAAACAGCCTGTAGGCCTCCAGCAGCGATGCGGACCTTGCGTTTCATTTCTTCGGCCACAGAGGCGGAGGAGGCTTCTGAAGCCCAGGCACCCGGCTCGTACTGCACCCGCCAGCCGCGTTGTGCAATGCGCATGGTAAGGTAAAAATCCTCCACCAGTGTATCGGGTGGTACCGGTTCGTAGCACTCGGTTCGGAAGGCAAAGAGTTCGCCTGCTGCACCGACGACCGACCAAAGTTCAGCGTCCCACTTTTTTAAAAGACTCTCATATTTCCAATAGATACCCTCTCCCGCGCTGCTGGCATCGTCTTTTTCGGCCATCGAAATCCGTTTTTCTCCAGCCACAGCACCTACCTGCGGGTCGGCAAAATGCCGCACAATTCGGAGGATGGCTTCGGGGTTCACGAGGGTGTTGGCATCGGTGCTGACCACTACGGGGCTTTCTATTTGCAGCATGGCACGCTGAAAAGCGGCGATCTTGCCACGCCGTTCGGGCTGATGGAGCAATTGCCAGCGCAGGTCGGAAGGGTAGGGGTAATTGCGTACAATTTCGGACGTGCCATCGTCAGATCCGTCGGTAACGAAACAGAACTGGATAAGGGCACGCGGGTAGTCGAGTGCAAGAGAATTGTCAATTTTCTGACGAATCCAATCCTCCTCGTTGTAAGCGCAAACAACGAATGTGACCGCTGGCAGTTGGGTTGCCTCTGGGGGAATAGAGGGGCTGAACAACCGCTTGACGCGCACGAAAGCCCATAAAACAAGCCCATAGCCAAGGTAAGCGTAAAAAATGAGGGCAAGCCCCGACCAAAAGACAATTTCGAGCACGCGCAAAGGATTTGAAGTGCCAAAGGTAAAGCGAGGGTTTGCCGGATAGCTGCACTTTAGTAAAATTGGGCTATTTGAATGCAGCTATTTTGGGTCAAACCAGTTGAACCCAAAGGGTAAATAGGGGGATGATTGGATTTAGATAGTTTGTATTTAGTTGATTATATGTTCATTTAAATTTAATATTTTAAAAATTGTAAAATTCGAGCACCTACAAATTAACCCAGAGGGTTTTCGTTTTTTGTAAACGGCATTATCTTTGTTTTATCTAAACCCTGTGGTTGGAGATGTTCTTACCCAGGTCACTATTATTTACAACCTAGAAAATTTGGCTTAATACTTGCTATTTGATTTCATGGTAGAGTATTCCTGAAGACCACGATGTTCAGCTGCCTGATTTGTTCATAAGATGGTTTTTGAGGTTTTCTGTTGGGCTGAACATGTGAATTTTGCAAGTTTTTTTTGGAACTTTGTAAAGCCACCTAATACTAAAGCAAACACCTTTGCATGGAGAAAATTCATGTGCGCTTACTAGCATATATCAGTTGAATTATTTCAAAACCTCCCAGGTTTTAATCTTTGCCTCTGTACTTTTTGTACGAGGACTTATTTCGCGTTAATTTTAATCCACCCTCCTTCTGTCGAAGCATCTGTTTACTGAACAGAATCAAACACTATTTGACGCACACCATTGTGTGGGTTTAATCTTGACCAAAACATCGATTACATTATGAACAGAAGGTTACTTCTCGTAGAAGACCATGATGGTCTTCGCCGAATTATTGGCAATTTCCTTTCCGACAAATTTGATGTGGTGGGGGCCAAAAACGGCCTCGAAGCCATGAGCTGGCTTAGCAAAGGGGTAATGCCCGATGTCATCGTTACCGATTCGGCTATGCCAGTGCTTGATGGCGCAGCACTACTCTCCAATCTGCGCTGTAGTGGCCTTTGGGCCGATATCCCTGTGGTCGTGTTGGGCAGCGGCAATTCCGACGACGGAGCCGAAGAACACCGATTCAAGATGCTCGGCGCTTATGAGTATTTCGCCAAACCTTTCAGCCCTACCCGGCTGCAAGATCGGCTGATGGATATCGTCGGCTGAGAGGCAGGGACAAGCACAACAAACACCGATTAGCTTAATTTTAATCATGCATCCCAACCCGAACACCTCCGAACACACGCTCGCGACGTCGCGACAATTGCTCTTTGTGGGCTTTGACGAAAGTTTTGATTCTAATATCAGCAACTTCCCGTATCAAAGCTCAACCTACCAATACGCTATGGAAAACAACGGTTTTCTCGCCTTTTTATGGCTGGGAAAACGTGTAGGAGAACTGGCTACCTACCACCTGCCTTACGCAGTTTTGTGTGATTTGGACTGGCTCATAAACGACCACTACCGATTGGCGCAACAAATGGCTGCCCACCCCGATCTCTGCTCCGTGCCACTGGTAGTTTTCACCCAAAAAGGAAAACCCGCCAACAAAACGGCCCTTGCCGCCAATGGCGTGGACGATTGCTACACGGTTCCGGTGGATTGGCAAATGTTAGAAAATAGGTTAGAGTTTCTCAATCAGTTCAAGCCTAGGGTATTGGAAGCATGCAATCGGGTAAAGCGCGAAAACTTTGGCTTCCGCATTCCATTTCAAAAACGCATTTTCGACCTTGTGGGCGCTACGCTTGGCATCGCGTTCACTGCTTGGATTTGGCTTCCTGTCATGTTGGCTATTTGGCTCGAATCCAAAGGGCCGGTGGTGTACAAGTCGAAACGTGTGGGTTCGGGATATCAAGTTTTTGAATTCCTAAAATTCCGTTCGATGCATGCGGGCGCAGAAGACCAGTTGATTGGGATGCACCATCTCAACCAATACCAAAATGGGGTGTCCAGCAGTAAACCCATTTTTGTCAAAATCGCTCAAGACCCCCGTATTACTCGTGTCGGGCGGTTTATCCGAAAATACAGCATTGACGAATTGCCACAATTCTTCAATGTGCTGCGCGGCGAGATGTCGCTGGTTGGCAACCGTCCACTCCCAATTTACGAAGCCGAAACGCTTACCAGTGACGAGTGGAGCGCCCGTTTTTTGGCTCCGGCAGGCATTACGGGGCTTTGGCAAATCTCCAAACGAGGCCAACCTGACATGACCGCCGAGGAGCGCATTGGCCTTGATATTGCCTATTCGCAAGAAAAATATTCTATACTGGCCGACCTCAGAATTGCGCTCAAAACCTTCCGGGTATTCGTACAAAAGGAGGATGTTTGATGTGGAGGGTTTAGCGTTTAGTGTTTATGGTTTCTATTATTACAGTCAATTACAACGAAACAGCCACTACCTGTGGTTTGCTCGACAGCATCCGGCGACAAGGCTGCCCGGACGTAGAAATAATTGTAGTAGACAATGCCAGCCGAGAAAACCCAGCTCCGATTTTTCAGGCCGGGTACCCGGAGGTAAAATATATCCGCAGCGAATGGAATTTTGGTTTTGCGGGCGGCAACAATCTGGCGCTTCCGTTTGCAAGTGGCGAGTATATTTTTTTTGTCAACAACGACGCTGAAATAGAACCTGGATGTATCGAACAACTACTCCAACATTTTGAAAACCACCCCAATACAGGCATTGTTAGTCCCTTGATCTGTTATTTCCCAGAACCGGAGGCTAACGACGTGTCCGGCAAAAGGCCTCCTTACATAGTTCAATACGCTGGAATGACCCCGGTTTCTCCGTTTACGGGACGAAACCGCACCCTGGGTGAGCGCGAACCAAATTGTGGGCAATTCGTTCAGCCCCGCCCCACTGCATACACCCACGGTGCAGCCATGATGGTGCCCCGAAAGGTGCTGGAACAAGTTGGCCCGATGTGGGAAGGTTTTTTCCTTTACTATGAAGAATTGGACTGGTGCGAGCGTATCCGTCGGGCGGGTTTTGAAGTTTGGGTGGAACCTCGCGCACTGGTTTGGCACAAAGAAAGCCTCACCCTTGGCAAAATGGGCACGGCCAAAACGTTCTATCTTACACGCAACCGAATGCTGTTCATGCGCCGCAATTTCAACGCTGGGCGCTTAGCGGTATTTTTCGTTTTTTTGTTGCTGGTCACTTTGCCAAAAAACGGCCTTAGATATATCTTTAAAGGCGATTTTGAAAATTTGAAAGCGTTTTTAAGGGGTGTTTTTTCAGGTTTCAAATCACCAACCAATTTCCCGAAAGTTTAGAACTTTCGAGAAATTCTCGATGCACCATGAAATTTTTGTTTGCTTTTATTTGCCTGCTCATAGCCATTCAACTCGTTTACCCTTTCGTCACGGTGTTGCTTGCACAGTTATTTGGAGGTAAAACGTATGAACTGAAGCCGAGTCGCCCATCATCAATTACCAGTCCGCCAATCCACCATTTCGCCTGCATCATCACCGCCTACCGCAATGCCGTCATTGCTTACCCATTGGTAGAATCCCTCCTGCGTCAAACGCATTCAAATCTGACGATCTACCTTGTTGCGGACGAATGCCCGGACTTTGAATTTGGCCTGGACGACCCACGTTTTGTAGTCTTGCGGCCCTCAGAACCCCTTCGGTTAAAGGCCAAAAGCCTTCTCCTCGCCATGGACAATTTCCGCCACCCACACGATTTCGTGGCAGTTTTTGATGCTGACAATCTTGCCCATCCGAAGTTTTTAGAGGAGTTGAACCGATTTGCCGATGCGGGATTTCGATGCATTCAAGGACAGCGTTTAGCAAAAAACCTCGACACTACCTATGCTGCACTTGACAGCATGGGCGAACATTACAAAAACTACATCGAGCGCGAAGTACCATTCCGATTGGGCAGTTCCGCAGTCATCAGTGGCTCAGGCATGGCGACAGAGGCTGTGCTTTACAGAACCTATCTAACCAGTCCTGAAATCGAACAAGGCAAACATCAGTGGAAGAAGATGTTGCAGGAAGACAAGATACTCCAAAACTTTCTGCTCCGTCGCGGCGAACGCATCGCTTATGCCCGCCGAGCTATCGTGTACGATGAGAAAGTGGAAACTGGTGAAGCAGTGGAAACGCAGCGCAGCCGCTGGCTTTTTTCCTATTTCCAGAACTTGCCCAATGCACTGGGTATCCTCCTAAGAGGGATTTTGGGATTAAATTTAAACCAATTGTACTTTGGCTTCGTCACCCTGGTGTTGCCCATGTTTATCCAATTGGGGTTGGCGATGGTGTTGGCAGCGATCGCGTTTTTTGTCGCCCCCATCTGGAGTATAGTGCTGCTAGCAGCGGTGGTCATTTTTTCTCTGAACATCCTGTGGTCGCTGCGTTTGGATGGCGCCCCACCCGAAGTATGGAACGCTTTATGGCAGGTGCCGAAATTCATGCTGCGGCAATTTGCGGGGCTTTTGAAAATGCGCGACCCGAACAAACATTTTAAGCATACAGAACATCGTAAAATCGTATCGGTAGACGAAATAGTCAGGCGAAGCTCCGAGCCTGAACAGGGCATTTGATTCCGCCGGCGTTCCTCGGGGACTTTATATTTGGCAAAAAATTTTTTTAAAAAAAAATCACTTCCCCACCCAACCTCTTTGTTTGGTGTTGCGTATATGATTATGAAAAAAAGTTTGCAAAACGCTTGCTTTTTCCAATTAAAAAATCTTACTTTGACCCATTAAAAATAGGAGGTTCGCCATGACAACTAAACGCATCCATTTCGCCATCATCCTCATAGCTTCCCTTGCTGTTTCTATTTCTGCCCAAACGACGGCGGAAAAAACATTCACCAAGGCTTTTAACACCGACGGCAAAGGCACACTGAGGCTTGAACTCCCTGGTGCCATTGACTTGAAAGTGTGGGATAGTCCAAGCATTCGTTTTGAAATTAGTGTCAGCTTGCCCTCTGGCAACGGGCCGATGCTGAACGAACTTGCCAACATAGGTCGCTACAATCTGGCTTCCAAAGCCGACGGCGATGTGCTCGTGATCACTGCCCCCAATTTACAGAAACAGTTGAAAGTGAAAGGTCAGGAGTTTAAGGAGACGCTCAATTTTGTAGTCTATGTACCAAAAGATTTGCAAGTCCAATTGATGCCTGCCGCCGCTGTCTTAGCAGATGTCAAAAAATAAATTTGAGTGAATAATACCTAGTTTTTCTACTTAATAATTAGATTAGGCAATGTGCCCGAACGAGTTTGCGTTCGGGCATTTTTTTGTTTGGCCACTTGCGACGACCTTTGTCCAAAATTATGTCAAAAACATGAAACGACCCCTTTTGCTTACGATACTTTTATCGCTGGTTTTCAACAACATAGCCCAAGCCCAAATGGAGCGTACCATGTACCAGGTATTTGAGGTGGACTCCGCCCAAACGGTTCATTTTGAGGTAACTGGCGAATACGATGTGCTACCTTGGGCGGGCAACTCAATACTCGTGGAAACCAATGTTCAGATTTGGGAAGCGTCACGCGAAATACTTGCAGAACTTATCAAAATTGGTCGCTACGATCTTGCCACAGATTCTTCCACAGTCCCTAACCCCAAGCAGGTTCGGATTTTCACCAAAAACCTGGAACGAAAACCCATCAAACGACTCGACGGACAAAAGTGTCTTGAAATTGCAGTGACCAAAATTTTTGTGCCCGACACCTTTTACATTTCTAATGACAAACAACGGCTAACGAGGAAGGGAGGCTAGGTCTATCTCGTTTGAAGACCCAAAGTAGTCTGACGAGCAAATTTTGGATTTAAAGTGGTCACGCAACTTTAAGTCGGCAGACCACATGAAACAAAAAAATTTCCCGATAAAAACGGGACATAAACGATTATGCCACAATTAGTTGAACTCGTGCTGCTCCCGCACGAACGCGAGGATCCAACCCTGATGCAGCAAAAAGCAGCTCGTCAGGCAGGGCTTCGTCCTGACCAGATTTCCCACTTTGAAATTTTGAAATCTTCGTTGGATGCGCGTTCGCGCCAACCCGTGTTTCGTGTGCGAGCAGAAGTGTTTGGTCCGGGAGAGGTGTTTTCGCCGGAGCCTGCCCTGCTCGAAAGCTTCCGCCCTGCAAATGGCAAGAAAAAAGTCATTGTTGTTGGGGCTGGCCCGGCTGGATATTTTGCTGCGCTAGAGTTGCTGGAACTGGGTATTCAACCCATTGTACTCGACCGGGGCAAGGACGTTCAGCTCCGACGTCGCGACCTGAAAGCCATTCAGCAATATGGAGAAGTGAATCCGCATTCCAACTACTGTTTTGGCGAAGGTGGGGCAGGCACCTATTCCGATGGGAAATTGTACACCCGATCTTTGAAACGTGGCAACGTTCAAAAAGCCCTGAAACTCTTGGTCGAGCACGGGGCTAAAAGTGACATTCTCACCGAAGCACACCCGCATATTGGCTCCAACAAACTCCCAGGCGTGGTGCAAAACATCCGCCAAACCATCCTGCAATATGGCGGTGAAGTGCATTTTGAACAATGCGTAACGGATTTTATTTTGAAAGATGGGCGGATATTAGGGGTACGTACAACATCAACGGAGAATGCTCAACCCTCATCCTCTGAATTCCTAGCTGACGCAGTCATTCTGGCCACTGGCCACTCGGCCCGAGATATTTACCGATTGCTGCATGCCAAGGGCATACGAATCGAAGCCAAACCTTTTGCACTGGGTGTACGGGTAGAACACCCGCAGCCCCTGATTGACAGCATTCAGTATAAACAAAACCAACGCTCCAATGAACTCCCTGCCGCTAGTTACAGTCTGGTGTGCCAAGTGGGTGGACGCGGTGTTTTCTCTTTTTGCATGTGTCCTGGAGGGCTGATCGTCCCTTCTGCGACTGCTCCGGGTGAAATCGTGGTGAATGGCATGAGCATGAGCCGCCGAGATTCGCCTTTTGCCAACTCAGGCATGGTGACTTCGGTGGAGCCGGAAGACCTCGCGCCTTGGGCAAAGCATGGTGTTTTTGCTGCCATGGAATTGCAAACCGAAGTGGAACAACGGCTCTTTGCAGCAGGTGATGGTGGGCAAAGAGGCCCGGCTTTAAGGCTTCCAGATTTTATCACAGGGAAAATGTCGCAGGATTTGCCCCGCAGTTCCTACATCCCGGGGTTGTACCCGGCACCGATTCACGAGTTGCTTCCAGGCTTCATTTACAAGCGTTTGCGGGAGGGATTGGCTGATTTTGGCCGCCAAATGCGCGGTTTTCTCACCAATGAAGCCAATGTTGTTGCAACAGAAAGCCGTACGAGTTCTCCTATCCGCATCCCACGCGATCCGGCAACAATGATGCATCCTGAGGTAGAGGGGCTTTTCCCATGCGGGGAGGGTGCAGGTTATGCGGGTGGGATAATTTCAGCGGCGATGGATGGACAGAATGTGGCGAGGGCGGCGGGAAAATTGTTGATAGCGTCACACTAGCTAACTAAGTCATCTCCATCTTCCCATGTTTTTAGCCAACATTACTTTGGTATGGTTTTCAATTGCTCTTCTATTTCACGCAAGCGGAGCTTCTTGATAGAATCTATCAAATGCGGCAAAAGCGTTGTTTGCAAAGCATTGCAAAGGCTATCGTGCGCTACTTGTGCTTTGGCAATTTGGGCATTGGCAGTGGAGTCAATGCGGGTACGGGTATCAGCATCAAGGGGCGTATTTTGGGAGCTGCAAGACAGCAGACAACAAGAAAGCGCAGAGACAAAAAGCAGGTTGAAAGCGACAGATAAGCGCATCAGTTCATTCGTTTGGAAATTTCTCGAAAAATTGAAACTTTCATCAAATACTTAAACAATCTTTAGAACTCTGCACTTCCCGGATACCTCGGGAACGCAATCACGTCGCGGATATTGGTCATGCCCGTTACGAACAAGATCAAGCGCTCGAAACCGAGTCCGAAGCCTGCATGCGGTGCGGAACCAAAACGCCGTGTATCAAGGTACCAGGAAAGTTCATGTTCCGGGATGTGCATTTCATGCATACGTTGCACCAAACGATCGTACCGTTCTTCGCGCTGTGAGCCGCCTACGATCTCACCAATGCCAGGGAACAGAATGTCCATAGCCGAAACGGTTGGCCCGGGGACATCGGCTTTCGGCTCATCTTGCCGCATGTAAAACGCCTTGATAGCAGCAGGATAATTGGTCAGGATGACGGGTTTTTTGAAGTGCTTCTCCACCAAATACCGTTCATGTTCACTTTGTAGGTCGGTGCCCCAGCCTTCCACAGGGTATTGAAACTTACCTTTTTTATTCGGGGTAGAGTTTTTAAGAATATCAATGGCCTCGGTATAAGTGATCCGAACAAACTCATTGTCAATCACAAAACGCAGTTTTTCGGTCAGGGACATTTCGCTGCGTTGATCCTGGGGCTTGGCTTTTTCCTCCTCAATGAGCCGTTCCTCCAAAATCTTCAAATCGTCGGCACAATGCTCAAGCGCATAGGCAATGACGTATTGAAGCATTTCCTCTGCCAAGTTCATGTTGTCGTTTAGGTCGTTAAAGGCAACCTCGGGCTCGATCATCCAAAACTCGGCCAAATGGCGCGTGGTGTTGGAATTTTCAGCACGGAACGTGGGGCCGAAGGTGTAGATTTCACCCAGAGCCATGGCGGCCAATTCTCCCTCCAACTGACCCGACACGGTAAGGTTGGTCGTGCGTCCAAAAAAATCTTTGGAAAAGTCCACTTCGCCAGATTCGGTACGGGGCGGCTTGTCCAAATCGAGTGTCGTCACCCGGAACATTTCGCCCGCGCCTTCGGCATCGCTGGAGGTGATGACAGGGGTATGGAGGTAGTAAAACCCTTTGTCGTTGAAGAACTTGTGAATGGCAAAAGCCAGCGCATGGCGGGTACGGAACACGGCCGCAAACGTATTGGTGCGGAAGCGCAGGTGGGCATTTTCGCGCAAAAACTCGAGGCTTTGCTTTTTGGGTTGAAGCGGGAATTTGTCGGGATCGCAATCGCCAAGAATTTCGAGGGTACTTGCCTTTACTTCCACTTTCTGGCCCTTACCCTGACTTTCGATCAACAGGCCCGTTGCAGAAATGGCTGCACCAAACTTGATACGGGCGAGTGTGGTTTCGTCCGTATTTTCAAAATCCACCACCACTTGAATGTTGTTGGAGGTAGAGCCGTCGTTGAGGGCGATAAACTGGTTGTTGCGGAAGGCTTTGACCCAGCCCTTTACGGTGATTTCGGTTCCAACAGGCTCGGTGCGCAGGAGTTCGGCGATTTTTGTACGTTTCATGTAATCTAATCTCACGAAGCGTGTGTCATTCTGAGATTAGCGAAGAATCCGTGATAGCTCAATGCGCGATTGTATACTCGGATTCTTCGCTAGGCTCAGAAAGGACACGACAGGTTTTTAAAAAGAGGCGCAAAAGTAGGCTAAAACCCCGGTTTTGAATGGTTGGTTCCAGGTAAATTTTGGTGGTTATTGCCGCCGGGGCAATTACTCAATTTTCAAAGTCTTGACTTCTCCATTGGGTGTAACCAGCAGGAATTCTTTTTTCACAACGGTTTTTTGGGCAGGAGTCCGCTCTGGAAGGGTGAAACGCACCACCAAATTGTAGGAGAACTGCACGGCAGGCTCCAGAATTTCCGGGTTGATAACAATGTCGTAATCATTAGCGGGTACAGCATTGTAAAAGCGAGAGGTTATTTTGTCTGCGGAGTTCACCTTGCTGCTTTCGTCAATGTCGAGACGCTGCGTGCTGAAAGCCTGATAACTTTCATAGCGGTTGATAGGGTAAGCCACCCAGGCATTTTCCGCTGTGACCACATAAGCTGAATCGAGGTGTATCCCGAGGGTTTTGTATTGACTTTCAATTTTTTTGAGATATTGAAAGGTAGCATCGCGCAATTGTGCGTAGACTTCCCCGGAGTTTTTAACAAAGTAGTCCACCTTCACAATGTCATAAATTTCCTGCTTGGCAGCAGCGGTCACGATGCGCTCTAATACGGCGGGGTCGGTATATCGAATGTGGACATTTTTTTGCAATTGAAACCCTTTGGGTATCTCGGTATAAGTTTTCCGTGAAAACAGTTTTTTGCTCACATCGTACTCGTATTTGGGGAGAAAATTCACCATGTCAACAAAAATATCGGTCTCAGGGATGTTGATGCTTTTGAGTTCGGAGACAAATCCGTTGAGACGGGTGTTGAGCAGGGTGTTGGTTTCGTCCGCTGTTTTTCCAGCCTGGGTGATGCTGAAAATGGCGGTGTATGCGCTGGCTTTTTGGTTAGACAAAGTGTTGAGGGTGATTTCCAATTGATTTTCATTCAGGAATCGTGCGGCTTTCGGCACGGCGCGATACTGAGCACTCGGCGCGATATTTTGGTAGGTTTGTTGTTGTTCGCCATAGTTGCCCATTACCTGGGCGCTGAGGGATTGGCAAACGAGGGCGAGGAGCGGAAAGAGGATATTTTTTTTCATAATCAGAGATGGGTTAAAAAGTTGAACGCCCTCCTTTGCACTTCGTGCTACGGCGGGTAAAAGAGAACGCCTGAGTTTGGCGGAAAATTGCCAAGTCAAACTTTCGTCCTTGGCTTTGACAGGAGGTTCTACTTTTGCAACCGAATACGGGCTTTGGTTGTTTTCCGAAGCTAGAAAAAGAAAACCATGTTCATCGAAGTTTTTAAAAGCAAAATACACCGCGTCCGTGTCACGCAAGCCGATTTGAACTACATCGGAAGTATCACCATTGATGAAGATCTGCTCGAAGCAGCCAATATGATGGAAGGCGAGAAAGTGCAGATCGTCAACAACAACAACGGCGAGCGTTTCGAGACCTACACCATCCGGGGCGAGCGGGGAAGTGGGGTTATTTGCCTCAATGGCGCGGCAGCGCGGCGTGTGCAGGTGGGTGATATTGTGATTATTATCTCTTACGCTTACATGACTCCTGAAGAGGCTAAAGATTTTAGGGGTACGGCGGTTTTCCCGGATGAGAACAACCGATTGGTAAAAGGAAGCGCGGTGTAAACCCAACTTTTTTAACCGCGTTTTAAAATATCCTCCTCTAATGTCAGAATTTATACCCTGTCCGAAGTGCAATTGCGAATACACCTATCCCAGCGAGGGTTTGATGGTATGTTCTGAATGTTATCATGAATGGAATCCGGAAGAAGTAGTGGAGACGGCCAATGACGACACCTTAAAAGTGCTGGATGTGAATGGGAATGAACTTAATACTGGCGACAGTGTCATCGTGATCAAAGACTTGCCGGTAAAAGGTATGCCCAGGCCCGTAAAAGCCGGAACCAAGGTGAAGAACATCCGCCTTACCGATGGCGACCACAATATTGATTGTAAAATTGAAGGTTTCGGGGCTATGGGCTTGAAATCGGAATTTGTGAGAAAGGCTTAATAACGCTTCGGATCAAAGGCCCGCACCCCAATACTCGTCCCCGTCCCCCCCGCCATTTCTGCCACTAATTTCCCCGTAGCGGCGGCCATACTCAGCCCAAGCATCGCATGTCCGGTGGCGATCATCAGATTCTCCGTTTTTTTGGCGAAGCCGATGTAGGGTACTCCATCGGCGGATAAGGGCCGGTAGCCAAACCAGACTTTTTCCCGCATTTTTTCTTTCAATTTTTCAAAATCTGCGAGTTCGCGGAATACCGGGTCATCAGCGTATCCCGGAAAAAACCGTGGCACGGCCTCCAAAATCCCTTGAACACGCGGAAACAAAATCCGGTCGTTCATGGCCCCAATTTCCATGGTGCTGCCGATGCGCAGGCGTTTGGCCCAGGGCGTGATGGCCACCTTGGCTTCCAGTAAAATGCAAGGGTAGCGCAAGGGTTGATGTGGCACCTCCACGGTCATCGAATAGCCTTTGCCGGGCATCATGGGGAGGTATTCGCCGGCCATTTTGGCGAGGGGTTGCGACCAGGAACCGGCGGCTAGGACGACGAGATCGGGTGGATTGGTGGATTGGTGATGGGTGGATTGGTGATGGGTAGAATGGTGATTGGTGGATTGGTGATGGGTGGATTGGTGATTGGTGGACTGGTGATGGGAGGACTGGTGATGGGTGGATTGGTATTGGACGGCTGTGATTTTCCCTTTATCCTTTTGAATCCCAGTGACTTCGGCGTTTAGGATGATTTTCGCGCCTCGTTTTTGCAGCAGATCGGAAAGTTGGTGCATCAGTTCATTGGGGTACAACATTGCGTCGTCTTTGTACCAAGCGCCGCCGCGCACATCGGGCGGGCAAGCGGGTTCGAGGGCTTGACATTGGGCGCGGTCTAGCATTTCGATTTGCAGGCCAAGTTCGCGGCCCATGCGCACGTTTTGGAGTTCGCCTTTCTCGTATTTTGCGGTTTGGAAATAGTTGATGCAGCCTTTTTGGGCGTATTCAAAACTCATTTCTCCGCTGGATTCCCAAGCAGCGGTTAGATCGCGTGAAAGCAGGAGTAGTTCGGTCATGGGTTTTGCGCTGCGTTCCACATGGTCGGCATTGCAGGCGCGGGCGAATTTCATGCCCCAATCCATCAATCCCCAACTCATAGAGGGACGCACATAAAAGGGGCTTTTCTGTTTGAACATCCACAAAATGCCCTGACTGATGATGCCTGGCTGTGCCAGTGGCGCGAAGTGTGAGGGCGAGAGGTAGCCCATATTGCCAAAAGAGCAGCCCTCAGAGCCGTCACCGCGTTCGAGAATCGTTACCTCCCAACCCTCTTGTTGGAGATAGTAGGCTGTGCTAAGGCCGATGATGCCGCCGCCGATAATGGTCGCAGTCATGGGTTAGTAGTTGGGTTACTGGTGACTGGTGGACGGGTGATTGGTGACTGGTGGATTGGTGACTGGTGGATTGGTGACTGGTGACTGGTGGACTGGTGACTGGTGGATTGGTGGATTGGTGACTGGTGGATTGGTGGATTGGTGACTGGTGCGCGATGGACAATTTGAAAAACTACCAATCGAGCGTATTCATAAATCTGTGTCAACTGCCGGGTGCACCCGATACCCCTGAAGGGCAATGTCGTTGACTTAAGGAATTTAACCACCACGAAGTGGTTGAATTTGAATAGCCTCCGATGCAATCGGGGGAAATATAAGCAATGGTAACAACCCCGAATGGGGTTGAATATATTCTAAACGCACATTCAACCCCATTCGG
>JBBQSW010000047.1:0-13908 GCA_038213575.1 Chitinophagales bacterium
GAGGTCGCCTTTTAGCGTTCCTGGAAATACGGTAAAGGCGTACTACATAGTCAATATGTGCAACAACAATAATGGAAGTGGTGGGGACAGCCCGGTTTGGGATAATCTTTCCTTCGGTTTCGCCAGTCCGCCACCGCTGGTCGCCACCATTACAAGCACGGTGAATCCCAGTTGCAATGGCGGCAACAATGGCAGCGCCACCGTGGAAGCCACCGGCGGAACCCCACCTTACACCTACCTGTGGACGGGCGGCCAAACCAACCAAACCGCTACCAACCTCCCAGCAGCCACCTACACGGTCAGCGTGACGTCAGCCGGTGGAGGCAACCCGGCCACCGCTTCAACCACCCTCAGCCAGCCGCCCGTGCTAACATTGAGTACCAGCGTGTCGGGCACTGTCACCTGCATTACTCCCGCTATGGCTACTGCTACTGCTGGGGGAGGCACACCTGGCTATACTTACCTCTGGTCGGATGGACAAACGACCAGCGTAGCCACTTTTGACGATATAGGCAGCTACTCTGTTGTTGTTACGGATGTCAACGGCTGTACTAAAGGTGCCACCGTGAATATTACAGGCAATACCACCCCACCAATCGCGAACGCGGGACCAAGCGGGATCCTTACTTGCGTCGTTACTCAACTCCAGCTCAATGGAGCAGGCTCTTCCACTGGAGGGAATATTACTTACAATTGGGTAGCTTCCAATGGCGGCAACATCGTTTCGGGCCAGAGCACCCTTACTCCAACCGTAAATCAATGTGGCACTTACACCCTTACCGTGACCAATACCACCAATGGTTGTACGGCCTCGGCTTCTACCACGGCGACTTGTAACACCACCGCGCCCAATGCCTCCGCAACGGACGGTGTCATTACCTGCTCCAGTCCCAATGTGACGCTCATGGGAAATTCTACTACCCAAGGGGTTACATTTCGTTGGTCGGGCCCAGGAATTAATGTCAGCAATCAAGACCAACAGAATCCCGTAGTAGACCAAACCGGAGCCTACACCCTGACCGTAACTGACCCTGCGAATGGTTGTACCAAAATCGCAACGGCTACGGTCACAGCAAACACGACGCCGCCAACAGCCGAAGGTTCGGTATCCGGTTCATTGACTTGCACCGTGAGCTCCGTCCAATTGAACCTGACAACCAATGCTCCAAATGCCAGCTACGCCTGGACGGGGCCGAACAATTTTTCTTCCAATATTGCCAATCCAAGCGTTTCAGTGTCCGGAAATTATTTCGGAACGGTCATCAATCTCGTCAACGGCTGCCAAGGTTTTGATACGATAGCGGTTATCCAAAACATCGCCCCACCTGGAGCATCCGCTTCGGTGAGTGGCCAAATAAACTGTATAAACGATACGGTACAACTGATTGGCAATTCACCCCTAGCGCCCAATGTGACGTATCTATGGACGGGACAAAATTTTAATTCTAACCTTCAAAATCCAGAAACCGACACTGCCGGGACTTACACGCTCCTAGTTACAGGAAATGTCAATGGATGTACGTCCAGCACTGTGGTTACCGTGGTACTAAATACCGTTGCCCCCTTTGACAGCATTGTCGCTCCGGGGAATTTGAATTGCAACAATTCCAGCATCCAGCTCAATGGCACACCCTCGTCGCAGGGTCCAAGTTTTGACTACCTCTGGACGGCCAAAAACGGCGGGCACATCGTTTCTGGGGATACGACGCTTACCCCCGTTGTGGACAGTACAGGGAAGTACTTTTTATTAGTAATCAACCTTGACAACGGTTGCACAGCCTTAGACAGCGTTGTTGTTGAGCAATCGCCCAATGTCACGGCGGCTATTACAGCATCTTCCAATGCCAGTTGCAATAACGGAAGCAATGGGTCAGCAACAGCATCCGGTGGAGGAGGCAATGGTGTTTTCAGCTACCTCTGGAGCAATGGCGATACGACCGCAACGACTACCGATTTAACCGCCGGAACTTACTTAGTATCCGTGACTGACGGGGAAAATTGTACTGCTTCTGTCCCTATTGTGATCTCACAACCAGCCCTACTTTTGGCCAATGCTTCTGCTACCGGCGAAACCGCCAACAATGCCAACAACGGCACGGCAACCGCCGATCCAACAGGTGGTACCGCAGGCTACACCTATTTGTGGAGCAATGGTGGCATGACCCAGATGATCACGAATCTTGCACCCGGCAGTTACACCGTCAACGTTGCCGATGCGAATGGTTGTACTGCTGTGCAAACCGTTACGGTCAATGCATTCGGCTGTGCGCTGCAAGCATCGGCCACTTCCACCAACGTGCTTTGCAATGGTGCAAACAATGGCACAGCGACCGTTACACTCGTCGGCGCAGCCAATCCGATCACATACAACTGGTCAAATGGCGCAAGTACGCAGAGTGTCAACAATTTAGCACCTGGAATCTATACCGTTAATATCTTAGACGGCAACAACTGCCCTGCCGTGCTCAGCATCAGCATAGCCGAACCTGCGGCACTTTCGGTCAATGCCTCAGCTACCGGCGTGACCGCCAATGGCGCCAATGACGGCACTGCTACCGCCAACCCAACCGGCGGAACGCCCAACTACAACTACGTTTGGAGCAATAGCGAGACGACCCAAACGATTGCGGGTCTTGCACCAGGGTCTTACACGGTGGTCCTCACAGATGACAATGGCTGCACTAGCCAACAAACGGTAAATGTTACGGCTTTTAACTGCGCCCTTGCTGCCACAATTTCTTCTGCCAATGTCCTTTGCTTTGCTGGAGCGGATGGCCAGGCCACGGCTGCCGTAAGTGGCGGGTCTTTGCCGTACACCTATCTTTGGAGCAATGGGGCGATCACACAAACCACAACCAATTTATCCGCTGGAACCTATTCCGTGTCGGCAACCGATGCGGCAGGCTGTTCTATCGTTCAATCCATAAACATCACACAACCCACGGAACTCGTGGCAACCGTACTTGCAGTACAAAACGTACTTTGCCCACAGGATCTTAATGGGGGAGCAACTGTAACCGCAACGGGTGGAATCTTGCCCTACACGTTCCAATTGCCTGGTAATAATGGAAGTCAACTAGGGGTGGGCACCTATACCGTTTCTGTAACGGATGCGAATGGCTGCACGGCCACTATTTCTTTCAACATTGTCGCTACTGATAATCAGCCGCCTACCATGGTCTGCCCTGAGAACATTCAGAGATGTATCCCTACCGTGCTGGACTTTGGGCCGCCTTCTGTGGCAGATAATTGTGGGGTTGGAGTTCCACCCGTTGTAATATCCGGTCCACCCAGCGGTTCCTTGTTTTCTGATGGAATAACAGTCGTTGTGTATCAGGCTACGGATGTTTCGGAGAACAGTTCCACTTGTTCGTTCTCCGTTACCATCGCCGCAGATGATCCACAAATTACGGTAGACAACGTTGCAAATGATGTCAACGGACAGGGTGTTGGTTCAATTTCAATCTCATTAGCAGGTAGCGGAGATTATTCCTTCATTTGGCGCAAAGACGGCCTGTTTTTTGCCACTACAGAAGACTTAACCGGGCTGAATGCTGGTGTTTACTCGCTTGTAATTACGGATATAAATGGATGCCCCTTCGTGATGTTGCCTATTACAATTACAAATTCTGTGGGTACAAACGAACCTGGCTTATATGGCTCAGTCAGGCTTTGGCCCAATCCAGCCAATGCAGCCATTCAATTGGAAATCATTGATTTGGATGTGATCGCTGCCTGTATCGTTGACTTGCGCGGTGGATTGGTACAGGAGATTCAGCCCTCGGAACTTTCGAGCGAAATTGATATTAAGAAATTGCCCGAAGGGATATACTGCTTAAAAATAAGTGCTATGAATGGCCGGGTTTTGAGCCTCAGATTCGTGAAGTCAGGGCATTGAACAAGTCGCAACAAGGGTATGAGACACCCCTGTACCCTTGTTGCGACTTGTTCAATGTAACAATCCCAATACCCCCGCCAGCATCAGCACCACCCCTGAAATGATTCCCGCATAGTGTTCCAGCGCATGCCAATTGGCGAGCGAAAGTCCGTGCCATACCAATTGCACCCACACCACCATGCCGCCCACCGTTGTAATGGTATAAAGCGCCGACAGGCTGAAAACAGCCCAGGCACCGTGTGTACCCGCTACCAGAAAAAACGCGCCAATCTCAAGGCAAGGCGAAAGGAACATCGCGGACGCGAGTGCAACGATCAATTGTTTTTCAGGGAGTTGGGTAGAAACCTGGCCATGCAGGTGAAAGTGTCGGTGGTAGTAGTGCCGCCAGACGAATACGATCCCCAAGGCTATAAGCATTGCGGGAGCTGCGGTTTCCATAAAGGATTCGGCCCAGGCAGAAAGTTGCCAGCCAGCCAGACTGATCAGCACCCCGATCAGAACCGTGCTGAGTGCATGCGCCCCTCCAGCCCAAAGGGTGATACGCGAAGCTTTGGCCGCCGTCCAGCCAGCCCGTTTTCCGATGGCAACGATGGGTAGCCAGTGATTGGGGATGGCGGCATGGAGCAGGCTGAGGGCAAGGCTTCCGAGCAGGAGGTCAGTGGTCATTTTTTGCTTCAGTTCACGTTTTTGGGCCAAGGAGGCATAGAAAAAGACGACAAAAATAGCGCGTTTGTGTAAGAGGTTGATTGAATTTGTATCTCCTAGCTGAAATTACGGTTAAGTACAAGCATTAGCGGCAATTTTTATCCCGAATTAACCCGGAACAGATTAGGTTTGTGCTGCCAACCAATTAAATCATAAATTATTAGCCATGAAAATAACCTTTCAACCTTTTGATTTTCTGTTGTTTGTCTGTTTGTTCTTGTTTGCTTCGAGTTGCAATATTTTGAACCAAAATTTAAACAAAGCAGACCTCACAAAATTTCGCAATAAAAATCAAACTCAAATTGACAGCTTGCTCCGCAGTGCTGGCATGAATGCCACACTCGGCGTCAGTGACACGGTTGGGTATGTTGCAAAGCGGGCTGCGCAAGGCTTAAAAGAAGGCCTCAAGGGCTTGTCGGACACGCTCGATCCAGAAGTCAAAAAAATTATTGAGCGCATCGGAAATTTGTCCGCAAATCAATTGGACTCGCTCGGGGAACGGCTCGAATCGCGCTTGAAAAGCTTGAAAGGTGAAATCAAAGACGAGGAATTGAAAAAATTCCTCCTGGATATGGTAGAGGAAGCTACCGGAAAACTAAAAACGCAAACGCGCACTGCACTGAGCGACATGATCCAAAATGCACTGGACTCCTTCGACGCAGAAACCGCCCGCGACAAACTACAAATCATCCTCACAGGTGCTTTGGGCGACAGTACCAAGGTCATAGCGCAGGAGCTGGTGAATGGCGCTTTGCAACCTACTATGGACTCCCTATTTAAGCGCATTGACAAACTCGTTCAAAAAGATGTTCCCTTCGTAGAGAAACAAGCCAGAAAATTATTGTTGGCCTTGGCTGTGTTGTCTGCCGCAATCATTGGCTGGGTATGGTACCAGCGTCGGCGTTATGCCAAATTGGTCAGAGTCTTGACGTACGAAATTGACAAAATCCCTTCCCAGACACTTTACGACGAGCTGACCAAACGGATTCGGAACGAGGCGCAGAAAAACGAATTGGAGCCGTTACTGCGAAAATCTCTGAAGGAAACGGGGCTTAATACTTGATTTTTTTCACGAAAAATTAGGCCAGCAGCATAATAATACATAATTTTACCGAAAATTATATGTATTATAGTATGAAAATTTCTAGATTTATTCAAGATCAGATCGAAAACCGAATGACTCCGGGCAAAGTGGTCATCATTTTGGGGCCTCGACAGGCGGGCAAAACCACCTTGATTCGGGAAATAATTGCCAAAGAGACCGAACCGTTTTTGTTTGTTTCAGGAGAAGACAGGGCAGTCAAAGCATGGTTGGGCAGCCAAAGTTTGGAAACCCTTCGGCAAAACGTCGGCAAAAACAAACTACTTGTTATTGATGAGGCGCAAAATGTGCCGCAAATCGGTTTGAACCTAAAACTCATTGTGGATCACCTGCCGAATGTTCGAGTCTTGGCAACGGGATCCTCCTCATTCGATATCTCCAATCAAACTGGCGAGCCGCTTGTAGGCAGGAAATGGGAATTTATCCTTTTCCCGATTGCCCAGATGGAGCTTTCTCTTACAGAAGCTCCCTTTCAAAGCGAGGAACTGCTGTCGCAACGCCTGATTTATGGCGGATATCCAGAAGTTGTCACAACCCTTGGTTTGTCGGACAAACGTGAGTTGCTCAACCATATAGTAAACGGTTATTTGTACAAAGACCTCCTGATGTTTGAGGACATACGGAAATCTCAAAAAATTCTTGACCTGCTCAAATTACTTGCTTTTCAAACAGGTCAAATGGTCTCGGTACTCGAACTCAGCCGAAACACGGGATTGAATTCTCGAACCGTTGAAAAATACCTCGACTTGCTTGAGAAAGTATTCGTTTTGAAAAGAATCGGCAGTTTTTCCCGCAACCTGCGCAAAGAGATAGCAAAAAGTTCGAGGTATTATTTTTGGGACAACGGCATCCGAAATGCCATTATCAACAATTTTAATGAGCCTGATAGCCGGAACGATATTGGTGGCTTGTGGGAAAACTATCTTGTGATCGAACGTTTGAAGAAACAGCATTATCACAAAATTTTTAGCAACAACTACTTCTGGCGTACCTACGATCAAAAAGAAGTAGATTTTGTAGAGGAGCGTGACGGGCAACTTTTCGGCTATGAATTCAAATGGTCAAAACGTTCCGTCAAAACGCCTGCCCTGTGGCTTGAAACTTATCCCGAGGCGAGTTTTGAAGTCCTTGACCGCAGCAACTATCTACCCTTCATCGTATAGCGTGAACACACCTCAAAACTCAATCTCGGTATCCTTGATGACCCTACCCGCCTTTGTCTGCATTCGCAGCGTATATTTTCCCGGATCGAGGTTGTACACCTCCAGACGGAGGCTGCTGCGGTGTTCGCCCGCTTTCATAATTTCTTCTTTTCCAACTTGTTTGATGAGTTTGCCCGAGCCGTCGAGCAATACCATGAGTGTGCGCTCGTCTTTTTCCAGATAATAGCGGAAGTTGCCTTCTATCACGAGGGCTTTGCCCAATTCCGCGGGTCGTCCTGCCACGCTTTCCACTATGCTGTGCCGGATTTTGTAGCCAGGTACTTCTTTGCCCAGTTGGTCGGCCACGAACTTGGTCAGTTCCCCATCGCCAATGGAAGCAAGCGATTTGCCACTGGTGAGGCACCACACGGCCGTTTGGGCTTCCGAACTTTCGGTTTTGCCTTTTTCTGTGATGAATTTCAACAAGTTGCACACCATAGTTGGAGCAATGGCACCCACCGAAAATGCAGACCCGGCGCTTGGAGAATTGTCGCCCGCTTGGGTGCAAAAAGTTTTGAGCGATCCTTCAACCGGTGTTTTTGCCGTGACGGCGAGCAACATCTCTTCGGCCACTACCAACGTCTGTTGGGCTGAATCCACAGGCTCCATGAGCTGGCCTTGCGGGATGCGCAGGCGCAGGTATTGGCCGCGAAGGTTTTTGCACACAATCTTGAGGGACTCTCCTTGGTGACCGCCCTTGCCCTCGATTTGGATGCTGACGAGTTTTTTGGCGAGGGCGTCTTTCAGGTCAAAAACGTTGGTGAGTTTGGCGGGGTTTTGGGCAGAAAGCAGGTTGGAGAAGAGACCGAGGAGTAGGGTGGATAGGAGCAGATTTCGCATCAGACAGAATGTTTTTTGCGGACAACGCTGTGCAGGGGGGGATATTACCCAGTTCTCCGGCCATGAAAACATTTCTGAACAACACGGTGCGCAAATTAACTTGAGCATGAACGAAGACACGACGTTTAGGAGAGCTTTTCGTTCCATGCATTGTTGGGCGATTTTTATTTATTGGGTCAGGCTGTCGGCTATCTTTTGGACATTTTCAATCGGTAATCCGGTTATCACAGCCACGATCTCCACCGCGAATCCTTTCTTTAATGCCTCCTCTGCTCGGCTTCTCAATGCTTCATTTATCGCCGACGTAATTTCCAGTTTCACCGTCTCCACAAAGCTCGCATCGCTCCGTTGCTCCTCCATATATTGGTCATACGCCTTTCTATCAGCAGGGTCTAACTTCAGAATGTCAAGTTTTTGACTCGCAGCCTTTAAGCCCTTTGCGGTGAATTCGTCTTTGATTTCCGCTGTTTTTAGAAAGTATAACCACTCGTCCAGCGTATCCTTGGCGACCTCGTTGAACCTGTTTGTTTTTATAACATAGTATTCATAAGGACACCTAAGTTTATATTCAACCTTATGTGTCCTTATGTGCCTTATATGTTTAATTCATATTTGCCGGGTCGTACGTCGCTGTGCCGGGGTCGTGTCCTTATGTGCCTTATGTGTTTAATTCCCACTCCTTCATTTCGCCTCATTCAACGTCCACAGGTAATCCAGGTGCGAAATGTCTGTTTTATCCGTCAATTTTACCTTAGAATAACGATTCAGAAATTCCCGAACCGAACCAGCATCGCGCTCAAAATCGCCCTTGAACCATTTGAAAATCTCTGAAACCTTGGCTTTTTCAGCCGTAATTTGGTTACGTACAGGGTCGTTTACGAAACTGCGCATACTCCCATCCAATTGACTTTCAAGGCGTTCTGCGGTATAGGCTTCGTTGAGCAACTTGGGACAAGAGTAGGAGGCGCAATTTACTGCGGCATGTATGCGGGCATCTTTAAACACTGGTCGCAGGATGTTGTGTTCGATGTTGTTCAGGTCGTAGGTGTAGCCCTGAATTTTGATAAATTTGATATCCCAAACAGAATTGACAAATGCCAAACCTCGTTTAATGTCTTTGATGCTTTCTGTGGGGTAATTGCGCACGATGAGTTGCACGGTATAGGCATTGTAGGCATTGATCCAGTAGGCCATTTGCTCCTCGCGCGTCCAGCCTTTGTCGCTGGGATGCGAAGTTTCGAGCAGTCGGAGGTAAGCATTAAGTTCTGCTGTATCGCGGATGAAACCTTTGTAATTGACAAAGCCATCGGTGCCCACGTGTTTTTTTACCAGGCCATCCCAAATTTCGTGGGTAACTGGGCTTGAATTGGTGTTGCGTTTAATGGATCGGCAATTGGAACAGGTGAACCAAATGAGCATGGTCGCCAAAATGGCGAGGGAAAGCAGGACTATTTTTTTCATTTTTTTAGAAAATTTTGCAGGATTTACATACGCAACATCCCAGCTTAAAGTTTTCAAAGTTTCAACATTGACTTGTAAAACCGCCTGATCTTGACGGGGTCGCTTCCCCAACGAAACATCGAAAAGGCTCCAAAGTTGGCCAGTTGAACCCGCAACCAACTATTGTGCTCATACTTGCGTGCAGAAACAAGCACGTTTTTAGGCAGTATACGCAAAGGATGTTTTTTCATGGCTTTCCGCAGAAAATCATATTCTTCCATTACAACAAAGCGTTCGTCGTAGCCTCCAAATGCTTCAAAAATCGCTCTTTTGACGAAAAATGTCTTGTCGCCGCCCTGGCAACAAAGCCAAGAATAGCGCACGAAATATGCATTGAACTTCAGGATCCATCTAGGGGAATCAAACTGGTAGCGGTAACAACCCATCCCTTGCCCGGCTTCTATTTCACGCTGAATATCATCGGCAAATGAAGCAGGCGGGAGGGTGTCGGCATGAACAAAATACAGCACATCATATAGGGCTTCCCGTGCGCCTAAGTTCATTTGTGCTGCCCGACTACATACTTCGCAAAGTAAAACTTTCGCACCCGCTTCGGCGGCAATTTGCGCAGTTCCATCCGAACTTAAGCAATCCACCACGAGGATCTCTGTTACTGCCTTGTCACTATTCTCATGTAAATATCGTACTATCCGACCAATGTTGGCCGCTTCGTTCAGCGCAGGAATGATGATAGAAATAGGGATTTTGGACATTGGACTCAATATACTATACTACTTACGATAAATTTTCATCCAAAGTTTTTGAATAATGGTTGTCGCATTGACTTTTGGTCCAAAGTCATTCCAGAATCATCTTGGTATGCGGAATGCCGTCTTCCATATACTCCTCGCCAGTAGATCGGAAGCCAAAACCTTCGTAAAATTTCAGGAGATAGCTTTGTGCCCCGATTTTAATGGGCTGATTTCCAAATAGTTGGCGACACGCCTCTATGCTTTTTTCCATCAAAATTTTCCCTGATCCCGTGCCCCGTGCCGAAGGGGCACTCACCACTCTCCCGATTGAAGCGTAGCCTTGGTAAGCCAGGCCCCCGGGCAAAAGCCTTGTGTAGCAGATGAGTTTCCCCAGCTCGTCTCGCCCCATGAGGTGCCAACTTTGGAGGTCTTTACCATCGCAGTCTTGATACGGGCAGTTTTGCTCCACCACAAAAACCTCCTGGCGCAGCGCAAGGATCTCGTAAAGTGTGTGGGGAGAGAGTTCGTCGAAGGAAAGGCAAGCAAATGTGAGCATGGGCGCGGACTTTGGCGCAAATGTAGTTCGTAGAGAAAAGTGTGGCACACCTAACTTTCTGAAACACGCCCATAAAGAACGGGCGGCTCGAATTACGAGCCGCCCGTCCAGCGAACGTTGAAGCGTTCAAGTATTTTAAAAAACCAAATTACTTGGCTTTCAGTGCACGCGGAACCTCGATGGATGCGATAGGCACTGCGGGGGGATTGGTGATTTCCACACCCTCAAGGACTGTAATGTCTTTTATACGGATCGTGTCACCCAATTGCATGGTTGTGATGTCAGCCTGTACCTCATCCACCGCTTTTTCGGGGGTGGTGAGGATGCTCACGGTACGCATACGTGGGATGAACTTGCCACCTTCCTTCACGCCTGGGGCGGTGCCTGAAAAGCGCAATGGAACGGATGCTTTGAACTTAATGCCCGGAACCAGCTCAAGGAAATCAAGGTGCAGCACCTCCTCCGAAACGGGGTGGAACTGTATGTCTTTTACGATGCACTTATAAGTGACCCCGTTGAGACTGATTTCAGCGATTCTGAACTTAGGCGTGAAAACGAGGGGACGGACAGCAGATGCTTCCAAAGCGAATTGAGTTGATTCGCCACCACCGCTTTTATACATCACCGCAGGGACTTGGCCGTTGCGACGGATTTTCGTTGCCTCTACTTTGCCGGAATTTTCTTTCCGGTGACCCTGCAATTCAATGATTTCCATTGTGTTGTGCTCTAAAAAGTGATACTTCTTTCAAAATGCCCGCAAAGGTAGAAAATAGTACGGCAATTTTCCAAGGGAGTTCTAAAAAAAATCCACACAAAATTAAGTCTATTTCAAGCACCACAATACCACACCGTCGCGGGCACGTTGGGTCTTTATGACCTTTCCTTGAATTTCCAATTCCAACAATTTGCTTTGAGCAGTCCCTAAATCCAAGCCTGTATCTTTTGCGATGCCCCCCACGGTACGGAATGCGAACTTGGAGGACTGTAGCATGTGGAGCACTTTTTGCTCATCGCTCAAAACAAGGGAAGGGGACTTGGCTGCGCTGCCTGGGCTAAAGGATTCCAATTCTGAGCCATCGGCGTTCTCGGGAGGGGATACGATGGGTGCCGATATTTCGGAAGGGTCCGAGTTTTGGGAAACAAGTGCGTCGGTCGTAACGGCAAGGTCTTTTTGTTTTTCTTTTACATCCCTTAACTCCTGAAGCAGTTTGTCTCCCAAAGTTTGGAGGAATTTGGAGGAAAAAATGGCTGCAATGGTACAAAAACCAAAGAAAACGAAAAAAGCGGATGGCTCGCCACCCAAACAATCCTTCGTCAGGCTGCTCGACATCGTATTCAACAAAAGTGGTACTGTGGCGGAGGCTGTGAGGCCCAGCAGGACGGATTTTTTGAAGCTGGCTCCATTGGCCTGCTCCATATAGTAATTGGCGATACCGCCCAGAATCCCAGCGGCAAGGATGGTGATGATGATGATAATTACAAAGACATTGAGAACCATTGGATAGAGTTTTAGGCCGCTAATGTATGAAGTTACAACATTTTCACATCCTCCAATTTTACATGCACGATCCGCTTTTGGGAAGCTCGCGCTGCAATATCGCTGTCCGAACCTTCCAGCCGCAACACGCCGCGTGGGCAAACAGTGGCACAGATGCCACAACCCACACAGCTCCCCCGCACTACATCTTGTCCTTTTTGGGCGTAGGCCCGCACATCAATTCCCATTTCGCAGTGGGTAGAACAATTGCCGCAACTGATGCACTGCCCGCCATTGGTGGTGATGCGGAATTTCGAAGCTTTCTTCTGCCACAAGCCCAGCCATGCTGCCATTGGACATCCAAACCGGCACCATACTCGACTTCCCATCAGCGGATAGAAGCCTACACCTACCACTCCGCTGAACACAGAGCCGATGAGAAAAGAGTAGGTTTTGTAAAAGCCCTCCGATGCGCTGCCGAGTATGCCGCGACCCGTCATCACATTGACCCAGAGCAAAGCCGTCATGCCCACCGCAAACACCAATACAGCGTAAATCATCCATCGCTCTATCTTCCAGGCTTTCAAGGACTTGTCTGACAAATGCCTAAATGGGTCGCCTGCAGTTTCGGCCAAACCGCCACAGCCGCAAACCCAGGAGCAGTACCATCTTTTGCCGAAAAAATAGGTTAAAATAGGCGTTCCGACAAAGAACATCGCCAGCCCAAACAGGAAGAACCAAGTGCCAATCGAAGTCTCAGATTGCCAACTCCAGGTGTCGGGGGTAGCATTGCTGTAGGAAAGTGGCCAGAAATAGGTAAAGTAAAGTTCTGGTTGTTGAAACCTAAGCATCAGGCCCGGAATCAGAAAGGAAAAGCCCAATTGAAAGAACATCACCGACACGGTGCGCACCAACTGATACCGAACGTGGCGATATTTATAGATGAATCGAACACCCATCACCAATACCAAAATGGTGTAAAACGATCCATATACAAACCACTTGTCTGCGGGTTTATGGCGAAACACCTGGCTAAACGGGTCGAATAATTGAATCAGGCTGGCCATGTACTGCGGCGCCCAGTAGAGGCAAACATAGAACTCCGTGAACACAATGGCCAACAACCAGCCCCAAATGCCTCTGGCCGAGAGGCTGCGCATCCAAACCGCCAGCGAGTTGGTATTTTTTCCAAAGTCAATCCGCTCGTCGCGCAGAAAAAGCCAAAGTCCCGTGACGAACACAAAAAACGCCCCCAAGGTGAGCAGTTCGGCGGGCAAGCTCTGGAGTCGCAGCCCTTCATAAAGGATATAAGAACCGGAGATGCCAAACAGTGCCAAACCCAATTTTTGCAGGGGAGTGGTGAGCATGGGGTTAGGATTGGCCAGCGAGATGCTTTTCATATTTAAGGGTTAATTAGCGAGAAATTTCAACGCGGCTTTCAGTCCTCGTTTTTGTTTGAGAGTCAAATTTTTACCTGTTTGTTGATTATAAATTTCAACCAAATCAGTTTCATACTGCTTTGAAAATTCGGGGTCGAAATTGGCGAGGCCAAGGTGTTGGAGCACCTTTTCGATGTGCGCCCCTTCTTGTATCCATTTTTCGCAGACTTCGTGGCGATACCGTACGCCCATGAGATTGAAGCCGATAACTTTGCCAGATTCGGCCTCAAAATTTATGCGTATACTTTTTTTGCCCTCCGAATGCTCCCAGTACAAGGTTGCTTGATTATCAGAGCGTTGAGGGCGGATATCGCCGTACACTTGATATTCGATGTCGAAGAATTTGGCGGAGTTGAACCAAATGCCGGGGGAATAGGAACGACCAATGTCCAATGACGAATGACCAATGTCCAATGACGAATGACCAATGTCCAATGACGAATGACCAATGTCCAATGACGAATGACCAATGTCCAATGACGAATGACCAATGTCCA
>JBBQSW010000048.1:0-13752 GCA_038213575.1 Chitinophagales bacterium
AGTGGCAGGGGCACGAAGTCTTTGACGGTTTGTTCGAATCTTTTGAACTGATACTTTGTTGCGCCTCAGTCATGGAGAGCCCGCTACAATCCTTCGTCGCGCCTAGTCTCATCTCAAAATAATCTGACCAAACTATCAAAGACTTCGTGCCCCTGCCACTAGGTCAGCTTGGCCCTTGGAGCCTTTGTAGAGCATTGAGAATTTTAAAATGGACATGGGTTAATTGGTTTAGCAATCAAAGCTAAGCTTTTGAAGTGATATTTTTTAAAAAAGTTTCACTTCTGACTTGCCTCAAAAAAAAACACCTTCACCGCCCCCGTAATCTTTTTCAGGATCTCCTCCGTCATTTCAGAGTGCATGGGCAAGGAAAACACCGAAGCGCAAAGGGCTTCCGTAACCGGGAGTTCGCCACCTTTCCAGTATTGGGCAAATGCGGGTTGTTTGTACAGCGGAACGGGGTAATAAATCATGCAGGGAATGCCTTGCTCCGACAAATACGCTTTCAAATCATCCCGGGTTTTTACAGGATCGGACGTGTTGATTTGCAGGGTGTACTGATGAAAAGCGTGCGTCGAATTCGGCGCTCTGGCTGGGATGCGCAACTGCGGAATTTGAGAAAAAACACGGTCGTAGTAATCGGCAGCACGGTTGCGGGCTGCGTTATATTCGTCAAGGTGTTTGAGTTTGGCATTAAGAATAACGGCCTGCATGGCGTCCAGTCGGGAATTCACACCAATTTCGTCGTGGTAATACATTTTGGATTGGCCGTGGTTGGCAATCATACGGGCTTTGGCAGCCAGGGCATCGTCGTTGGTCATTAGTGCCCCGCCGTCGCCGTAGCAGCCCAGGTTTTTGGAAGGAAAAAAGGAGGTGCAGCCGAAGTGGCCAATGGTGCCTGTCTTGCTCGTCTGACGACTCAAAGTCGTCTGACGAGTATCCTCAATAAAAGAATAATCCGCACCTATCGCCTGTGCATTGTCTTCAATTACAAACAGATGGTGCTTTTCAGCCAAGGCCATGATAGACGCCATGTCGGCGCTTTGGCCAAAAAGGTGAACCGGCACAATGGCTTTGGTGCGCGGGGTAATCGCGGCTTCTATGTGCGCTGCTGTGATGTTCATGGTTCCGGGGTCTACATCGGTCATTACAGGGGTGAGTCCGAGCAACCCGATCACCTCCGCCGTGGCGACGTAGGTGAAAGCCGGAACGATGACTTCGTCGCCCGGTTTGAGGCCAAGTGCCATCATAGCGATTTGGAGCGCGTCGGTACCGTTGGCGCAGGGGATGACGTGTTTTACGTCAAGGTATTTTTCAAGGCCCTCCCGAAAAGCGTTCACTTTCGGCCCGCCAATGAAAATACAGGATTCAAATACTTCCTGCATCTCGCGGTCTATTTCGCCTTTGATGCGGGCGTATTGGGTCTTTAGGTCAACCATTTGTAGCATAATAAGAGATTGTGGTCAATTTTTTAAAATGTGGCCAATGTGTTTAATGTGGTCAATGTGGGCTCAAAAATACATTGACCACATTAAACACATTGACCACATTATCCAAGGCTTCGCCTTTCATAAGTTGCGGGAACTTATGTAGGGCGAAATTTATTTCGCCTCCATTCTTTGGGTTTCTGATCTTATTTATTCCCATCTGCCTGGGCGAAATTTATTTCGCCTCCATGCTTTGTGTTTCTGAGCTTGTTTATTCCCATCTGCCTGGGCGAAATGAATTTCGCCCTACAAGCTCCAATATTCGATGCCACCGTCAACGTCATTGTAAAGGGCTTTCAGGTCCACCAAAATCGGGTCTTTGCCCATGATTGATTTAAAAAACGCACTGTCGTAGGCGCGGTATTCATCGTGCGCCACGGCTACCACCACCGCATCGTAACCTTCGGAAATTTTGTCGCTCAAGGTCAATTTGTGCTCGTGCGCCACCTCGTTGGGGGAGGCCTTGGGGTCTACGATATGAACATTGATGGAAAAATCCTGCAATTCGCGGACGAGTGTGGCAACCTTGGAGTTCCGGATGTCGGCTACATTTTCTTTAAAGGTGATACCGAGTATGAGCACTTTGGACAAGTGCGGGCTTTTATCTTTCTTGATAAGGAGTTGCACCAGTTTTTTGGCTACCCAGGCGGGCATTCCGTCATTTACCCGCCGACCACTGAGGATTACCTGTGGCTCGTAGCCCAGTTCGACAGATTTGTGCAGCAAGTAATAGGGATCCACGCCGATGCAGTGTCCGCCCACAAGCCCAGGGTGGAATTTTAGAAAATTCCACTTGGTGCCGGCTGCTTTGAGCACCTCCTGTGTGTCAATGCCCATGCGGTCGAATATGATGGCCAGTTCGTTCATGAGCGAGATGTTGAGGTCGCGCTGCGTGTTCTCGATCACCTTGGCGGCTTCTGCTACTTTGATGCTGCTGGCTCGATAAACCCCTGCCTGTATGATGTGGCTGTAAACTTTTGCAATTTCCTCCAGGGCCTCCGGGTCAGAACCGCTCACGATTTTGAGAATTTGGGTGAGTGGTTTGCTTTTGTCGCCTGGGTTGATGCGTTCTGGGGAGTAGCCGAGTTTGAAGCCCTCACCCATTTTTAGCCCAGAAAGTTCTTCGAGGATGGGCAGACAATCTTCCTCGGTGCAGCCCGGGTACACCGTGGACTCATACACCACATAATCGCCTTTTTTCAGAATGCCACCGATGCTAGTGGAGGCTTTTTTGAGTGGGACAAGGTTGGGCACTTTGTGCTCGTCAACATCCGTGGGTACGGCTACAACGAAAAAATGGGCCTTTGCCAAGTCTTCGAGGCGGTCGGAGAATAGGATGTCGCGGCCTTTAAAATCTGCCGGGCTGAGTTCCCTGCTGGGGTCTTCGCCTCGACGCATCATGGCTACTCGGGCGGTATTGATATCAAAACCCACCACGCGAAAATGCCGCGCAAATTCCAACGCGATCGGCAATCCGACATAACCTAGGCCGATTACGGCAAGGGTCTTTTCTTTTTTTATAAGTTCTTGATACATAGATTGATAAATGTTCAATGTCTAATGTTCAATGTCTAATGACTAATGTCCAATGACTAATGTCCAATGACTAATGTCTAATGTCCAATGTTCAATGTTCAATGTTCAATGTGCGTTTGGAAAGGGCTTAGGAGGCTGATTTCTGGATATCGCTCCAGAGCAGCAGGGGCACTGGGTCAAATTGTTTCCAATCTATGGTTTTGGCTTCTTCAGGAGAATAGAGGAGGTAGCGGATTTTTCGGCCAACTATTTTTTCGGCTTTTTCTACGAGGGTGATGAGGTATGATTTGTCGAAATCGCCCACTAAAATCAGGTCTATTACCTGACTGTCCATACCTTTTGAAAAATCCCCCACGAGGTACACGCGCTGCACATCGCCCAGCCGATGGACGACGTTTTCTATCACCTGGTCAAGTCCTAGGTGCTTTAGAATGATGTTGTGGATTTCCCGGAAAAGGGGGTGGCCAGTGTTGGCTCGGAAGATTTTTTTGTTGCCCTCGTTGCCGGAGAGTAACAGTCCGGCATTTTCTAAACGGTTGAGTTCCACTCGAATACCGTTGGAGGATTCGCCAAATTCACTTTCCAGACTGCGCAGGTAAGCGGTGGCATTGCTGTTGAGGAAAAACTTCAACAGCAACTTGATACGTGTCTTGGACGAAATGAGTGCGTCAATCATGCTCAATATTGAGCAACAAAGTTACTCGTTATTGAACACAAAGCCTTAAAAAATGTCGCTTCTTAACACTCACTCATCATTGTGCCGCCCCAAATAAACCATCCCATCCGAGCCTTCCAAAGCCGCCCAGAATTCTGGATTGCTCAGGCTGCGGCTCATAGGTTCGTCCGAAGTATGGATTTCGGCAATTGGCCACCAAGCCACCCCGTGGATATTGTCGTCTTCCATTATATTTTCGAGGTGGATATTGTCGGGGTGCTCGTCTTCGGCCAGGTGGCATTCAATGATCAGTGTGAGGGCAAACAGGTCGGGCGCCAGATACTCGCTTATAAAACGGAGTTGGCGGGCTTCCACCCGTAATCCGGTTTCTTCCCAAACCTCTCGTTCCGCACCCCGGTAAATATCCGCATCGGTGGATTCCAGTCTTCCACCTGGAATGCTCCAATTGGGCACGCCGTGGCGGTTTTGTTGTTGGATCAATAAAATTTCGTCACCCCGGCGTACGAGGCCCGCTACTCGGATTCGGTGTGTCATGGGTTTGAAGTGTTTAGGTCAGATGAGAGCCCAGATCTATTTTTTTTTCAAATAATTTTCCAGTTCGGCTACTTTTGGGTCGGAAATGATTCCCCAAGCGGCTTCTCACAAGATATTTTTTTCTGACAGGATCAACAAGATGGACAGGATTTTGAAAGTTTTTTGAGGCAAAAAGCCTGTCTATCTTGTTGATCCTGTCAAAATGAAACTTGTAAGACACCTTCTTTCACGCCATTTCATAAAAATATTTCATTTTTAGCTCAATCCCTCCATCGTGTCAAAAAAAGATTCCTTCGTCGCGGCCATTCAAGCGGGCTACACATTTTCCGGGGCAAATATCGTGCTTGGCGGTGCAATGCTGGATGCCGAGGCCATTCCCGGTCTCCAGATTAAAGTCCCGCTCCGCACCATGAACCGCCATGGCCTCATTGCCGGGGCCACGGGTACGGGCAAAACCAAAAGCTTGCAAGTAATCGCCGAACAACTGGCGGCTAATGGAGTGCCCTCGCTGCTTATGGACATCAAGGGTGACCTCAGCGGTATTGCGATGCCCGGCACCGACAATCCGAAAATCACCGAGCGCGCCGGGAAAATCGGTATTAGCTGGCATGGCAAGGGAAATACGATCGAGTTCCTGACGCTTTCAGGAGAAAAAGGTTCGCGCCTCCGCGCTACCATCAGCGAATTTGGGCCGGTGCTGTTTTCCCGCATTTTGGGCCTGAACGACACCCAAGGCGGCGTGGTATCGGTCGTGTTCAAATACTGCGATGACCGCGACCTGCCCCTGCTCGACCTCAAGGATTTCAAAAAAGTGCTGCAATTCCTTGGCAATGAAGGCAAGGCGGAAATCGAAGCCGAATTTGGCCAGTTCAGCAGTGCCACGGCGGGAACCATCCTACGCAAAGTAGTGGAATTGGAGCAACAAGGCGCAGATACGTTTTTCGGCGAAGTCTCCTTTGACGTGCATGATCTCGTCCGTATTGACGAAAACGGTCGCGGGGTCATCAGCATCGTGCGCCTCACGGATATTCAGGATCGGCCTAAGTTGTTCAGCACCTTCATGTTGCAAATGTTGGCCGAGATCTACGCTTCGTTCCCAGAAAAGGGCGACGTGGAGCAGCCCGAACTCTGTATCTTTATTGACGAGGCACACCTGGTGTTTCAAGAAGCCAGCCCGGCACTCATGCAACAGATGGAGGCTATCATTAAACTCGTCCGTTCCAAAGGCGTGGGCATTTTTTTCATTACCCAAAACCCGGTTGACATCCCCGATAGTATTTTGGCTCAATTGGGTTTGAAACTACAGCACTCGCTCCGTGCCTTTACGGCCAAAGACCGCAAAGCCATCAAACTCGCTGCCGAAAATTACCCCATCACGGAATTCTACGATACCGAAGACCTGCTCACCAACCTCGGCATCGGGGAAGCCATTGTCAGCGTACTCAATGATAAAGGTATCCCCACGCCGCTTGCCCACACGCTTTTGCGTCCGCCAGAGAGTCGCATGGACATCCTTACGCCCATGGAGATAGACAATATCCTTGGCCAATCATCACTGGCGCGCAAGTACAACCAGGAAGTTAACCGCGAGAGCGCCTACGAAATCCTCATGGGCAAAATCGCGGATGTGCAGGAAATGCAAGCCGCCCAACAACAGGAAGTTGCAAAGGCCAAACAACAAAAAGAAGAGCCCGGGATGATCGAAACCATTGCCAAAGACCCGCTTGCCCGTCAGATTGGCCGCACCGTGGCCCGCGAACTGACACGGGGGCTATTGGGCGTTTTTGGCTTGGGCGGGGCGCGCAGGACGACCCGGAAAAAGACGGGCTGGTTTTAAAATGTCCAACTTAGGCATACACTTTCCCACCTGCTTTCGCCGTGTTGTAAAGGTATTTCTGCATATCCCAAGCCGCTGTCGGGCAGCGTTCGGCACAAAGTCCGCAGTGGAGGCATACGTTTTCGTCTTTAATCATCACCCGCTTGGTCTTGAGCGCGTCGGAAACGTAGAGGTCTTGCGTAAGTTCTTTGGCGGAGGCGGTTAAACGATCGCGGAGTTCATCTTCTTCCCCATTTTCGGTAAAAGTGATGCAGGCGGTAGGGCAAATGTCCACACAAGCATCACATTCAATGCAGCGATCGGTAGCGAAAATGGTCTGCACGTCGCAGTTTAAGCAGCGCTCAGCTTCTTTGAATGCGGTTTGGACATCGAAACCGAGTTCCACCTCCATGAGCCGGTCTTTCAAAGACTTGGCCTTTTCGGCATGGGGGACTTTGAAACGAAGGTCAGCCGCAACGGCACTGTCGTACATCCATTCGTGGATGCCCATTTTTTGGTGAATAAGATTCGTCAGAGGCGATGGCCGGTCGTGAAGGTCTTTTTGGGAGCAGAAAAGGTCTATTGAAACGGCGGCGGAATGGCCTTGCGCTACCGCCGTGATGACGTTCTTGGGCCCCATGGCTGCGTCGCCACCAAAAAAGACATTGGTCACTTTGGACTGGAAGGTCTTTTTGTCCAAAACAGGTACTTCCCATTGGTCGAATTCAATGCCCAAATCGCGCTCGACCCAAGGGAATGCGTTTTCTTGGCCGACTGCAATCAAAACGTCGTCGGCTTCGATCAAGATTTCGGGTTCGCCGGTTGGGACGAGGCTGCGTTTTCCCTTTTCGTCATACACGGCTTTTACTTTTTCAAACTTCATGCCCACCAATTTGCCAGATTCAATGACAAATTCTTTTGGGACGTGGTTTTCAAAAATCGGGATGCCCTCGTGTTCGGCGTCTTCGATTTCCCAAGGAGAGGCTTTCATATCTGTCTTTGGACTGCGCACCACCACTTTTACTTCTGTTCCGCCGAGCCGCAGGGAAGTACGGCAGCAGTCCATAGCCGTGTTTCCGCCACCGAGCACGATGACTTTTTTGCCAATTTTACTGGTGTGTTCGAAAGCAACGCTGGCCAAGAATTCAATGCCAATCTGGATATTCGCCCCGGCTTCTTTTCTCCCTGGCAGGTCGTTCAAGTCGCGGCCACGCGGTGCGCCGGTGCCGACAAAAATCGCGTCATACCCTTTACCCAACATTTCCTTCATGCTTGAAACGTAATGATGGAACTGGGTGTGGATGCCCAAGTCCAAAATATAGCCAACCTCTTCATCCAGCACACTTTCCGGCAAACGGAAGGAGGGGATTTGGCTGCGCATCATGCCGCCGCCTGCAGGTTGTTCGTCAAATAAATGGATTTCGTAACCAAGCGGTGCGAGGTCGCGCGCCACCGTAAGAGAAGCTGGACCGCCACCGATGAGCGCGATTTTTTTGCCATTTTTGGGAAACGGGCCTTGTGGCATGAGCGATTTCACGTCGCCCTTAAAATCGGCAGCCACGCGCTTGAGGCGACAAATGGCCACAGGCTCGTCCTCTACGCGGCCCCGACGGCAGGCGGGTTCGCAGGGGCGGTCGCAGGTGCGCCCCAATACCCCTGGGAACACATTGGACTCCCAGTTGATCATGTATGCCTCGGTGTATCGCTCGGCAGCAATGAGTCTAATATACTCTGGCACAGGCGTATGTGCAGGGCAAGCGTATTGGCAATCCACCACTTTGTGGAAGTACTCGGGGTCTTTTATGTCGGTAGGCTTCACGGCAACTAATTTTTATGGCCGCCAATGTAGGGCGTTGGAGAAAATTATTCAGAGGAAAATTTTGGCGGGTGCCCGTTTTAGTTAGCAAATGCTCCTCTGATTCATCTGGGCAAAATTAGGGACGCATTACAAATACTTGTGCATCCCCTCTACATCCTTGTCTATCGCTGTCAGCACGGATTGGTGCGCCTTTTCAAAAGCAGTTTTTGACTTTTCCAGTTTTTCACTTTCTGATTTCACGGCAGATTCGGCAGCATCGGCCTGATTGAGGTATCCTCCAATTTCGTCTTGCAAGCGTGCGATCTCAATCTTGTGCCGTTCGATTTGGTCTCTCAATCGGCTGACTTCCTGTTGGCGTGCAGCGACTTTTGTGGCGGTTTGGTTTTCAAGTGCCTTGGCAAAGGCCTCTTTTTCTTTTTCTACTACATTGCGGTAGTAGCCCGCCGTTTCGATGAGTTTCTCTTTGGTAATGCCGAGTGTGGCGGCGATGGTGAAGGCGCTTTTATAGGCCGTGGTTTCGTCTAGTTTCATTTCGGCGAGTTGGGTCACGGCGCGTTTGAATTCAAAATAGTCAAAGCCCGGAAGATTGTTTTTTTCGATGGCCTGCGCGATGAATTCGAGGCTGCGCAGGTCAACACCTTCGGTAGCAAATAGAGATTGGGTGGTAATCATGAGTATTGTTGAGAAGGTTGAGAGTGTTGAGAGTATTGAGGTTGTTGAGAAGGTTGAGGTTGTTGAGCAAGCCCAACCTGAAATTATTGAACGGTGCAAACGTAGTGTGTTCGCCCAACAAACTGGCTGAAATTTAGGGACGAAAAAGAGGTGTTTTGCCTCGAATGCTACAAAAAAGAGACGAACAGTTGATTTTCTCGAAAAAACTGCCGCTCGTTTGGAAACAGCCTGCAAAAGATTTTGGCAATGCGACGAATTTCCTTTTGTTTTGTGGGGCTTTTAGCTTCTCAACCCCTCAACAGTCTCAACCCCTCAACAGTCTCAACACAAAATGTCTCCCGTAAAAGTCAACTTATTCATCTCTCACGCGCCGGCAGACAAACCTGCGGCTGACCGACTCATGGAGTGGCTCTACCCCATGCGAGATGAAGTGAACATGTGGCATTACGCGCCCCCTCAGAAACCCGAGGCACTTGCGCTATCCTGGAGGCTACTCCTGCCTTGGTATCGGCCGGTTGACCCCCGTGTTTTGTATGCTGAAACATTGAAGATAAGGCGAGAAAATGCACACATTTATCTGTTTCTCACTAGTTACAAATCATTGAGCAACAAGCAAGTAGAGGAAGATATTTCGCTCGCGGTGAGCCGTCGTATTGATTGTGAATGGGATGACCTTGCCCCGCTGGTAATGCCCATACTGTTGAGTCCTTCGCAATGGAAAGAAGAATCCCGGCTGGCGCAATTCGAGCCTTTGGCTGGAGGGCTTGAACTCAGCAAATTCACTCAGATCGAAGATGGTTATTTGCTGGTAACGGAGCAAATATCAGCCTTGGTAAAAGTGATACAAGTGAAATTGAACGAGACGCGTTTTTACCAGAACCACCCAATCGGTCAGGAGAAAGACATTTCCCCTGCTTCAAAAAACAGCCTTCCATATCTGGGCGAAAACCCTGAGCAGTTTGATTTTAACCCACCGCCCCCCTTTCGACCGCCGGATTGGATGGGTTGGTCGCTGATTGCCTTGATTTTTACGCTTTCTGCGGGAAGTTTTCGAAAGAACCACCCGGCAGTGTCCTCCTTGCATTTGAAAGCCCGACCAGACAATGAGTTTGAAATTGAATATCCACGCAAATTGCCGATGACTCCCCCGCCTGGGAACGAAGACTTTGTTTTTCCTCCAGAAGAATGAAACACGCGGCGTAAAATTCACGGATACTTCCTCCTTTCCAGTACCAAGTAGATTCTTCGGAGTCCGTACCTTTGCCCGCTGATTTTGGTCAAATCTGATCCCAAGTCCATTGTCCAATTTCCATTGTCCAATTATTCAACATCCTATGGCGCTGCCTTTGTGAAAAGTACGGCAGATAAAACGCCTACAGCGGGTAAATTGTCTCATAAAAAATGCAGGTTTTCAAATTTGGCGGTGCGAGCCTCAAAGACGCAGCAGGTGTGAAAAACGTCTCGTCCATTTTACAACAATATCAAGATCAGGCCCTCATCATCGTCGTCTCGGCGATGGGCAAATCCACCAATGCCCTTGAAGCAGTGGTAGCAGCCCATGCCAAACAAACGGGTGAAGCGCAAACACTGTACGATGCTTTCAAAGAACAACATTACGTCCTCATGCGCGAACTCTTCGAGCCAGGCGATGAAGCATTCACCACGGTAAATGACACCTTTGTGGAAGGCGATTGGGTTTTAGAGGAAAACCCATCGGAGAATTACGATTACATGTACGATCAAATCGTGTGCATGGGCGAGCTCGTGTCTTCCAAAATTGTGACGGCGTATCTCAACAAGATCGGCCTCAAAACTCAGTGGCTTGACGCCCGGGATGTAGTGGCGACTGACAATACCTTTCGCGAAGGCTGGGTCAATTGGGACAAAACCAAAGCCAATGCCTCGAAAATTGTTCAACCAATGCTGGACAAGGGTGGATTTGTGCTCACCCAAGGCTTCATCGGCAGCACTTCCGAAAACTTCACCACCACTTTGGGCCGCGAAGGATCGGATTATTCTGCGGCTATTTTTTCCCATTGCCTGGATGCCACGGCCATGACCATCTGGAAGGATGTGCCAGGGGTCCTAAACGCCGACCCGCGGATGTTCGACAACACCATCAAACTCGACCGATTGAGTTATCGGGAGGCCATTGAAATGACCTACTACGGGGCGCAGGTGATTCACCCAAAAACCATCAAGCCACTTCAGAACAAAAATATCCCTTTCTTTGTCAAGTCGTTTCTGGATCCAAGTGCACCCGGCACCGAAATTAGCAGCGACACGGAGGAAAACTATCCGCCCATCGTGGTTGTAGAGAAAAATCAAGCCCTGCTGCACATAAGTACGCTCGATTATTCTTTTGTAGCCGAGCACCACATGGCCAGGCTATTTTCCAAAGCCGCCGACTTGCGCATTTTTGTAAACATGATGCAGAACACGGCCGTCTCATTCACCATCTGCGTGACCAATGTACCGGACCGAATTGAAAAATTCAATAAAGATGTGTCCGACGAATTCAAAGTCAAAACCGAACAGGGGCTGGAACTTATTACCATCCGCCACTACACCGAGGAAACGATTGCCAATTTGAAAAAAGGGAAAATCGTGCTGTTTGAAGAGCGCATCCGCAATACCATGCACATGGTGGTAAAAAATGTGCCGGCGATTGAACGAAAGGAAGTGGAGATTGCGGGGTCGAAGAGTTGAAGTATTATAAAGTTGTAAGTATCAAGTTATTCAAATTTCAGGAGAAGCCTGAAGAATGGCTTCGAGGTCGTAAGAAACGTATCTTTCGCAGAAAAATCGCTTACTAATCCTATCCTGCCCTTGACTTTCGGCACATCAATCTACGATTCTACCAATCACACAAATCAACAACAACATACTATGCCAAGATTAACCACTTTCTCCCGATTGCTCATCACCCTGCTCATTGTCATCGGTGTGTTTTTTGCAGTCCGAAAATTTCTTCCCAACCTCGGTTTCGGAGGATCTGACAACAGCAGCCAAACCGAACAAACAACTTCCCCAAGTACTTCGGGCGACAACTCAAGCGCGCCCAGCACCTCTTCTTCCTGGGGCAAATCTTCCAATTCGTTTACGCCTGCCCCGTTCAATTATACTGCGCCTGCCCCTGTAGGTGGCAAACTCAAAGGCGTAGTAGAATTGGGCGCAACGGGTTTCAATTCCTTCATTGTCAAAGTAGACGGCCAGAAAAACTGGAAACTCGAAAAGGCCGAATTTGGGGTAAGCCTCGTCAAAGAGGGCCTTGCTACAGACGAAGATGTGAAAAGCGGCCTCCGGCGGTATATCTCCGACATGGTCGCTTTTGGCGTGGGAGCACGCGATATCCATTTCGTGGTCAGCAGTGGCGCACAGAAAGAAGCCATCATGCCAAAAATTAATGCGGCACTGTCGGGGATGGGCTATGTGGTAAACGTGGTCACGCCTCAGCAAGAAGCCAAACTTGCCCTGCGCTCGGTGTTGCCGGACAAATATCGCAGCAGTGCATTTGTTGTGGACATCGGTTCGGGTAACACTAAAATCTCCTGGTTGCCCAATGGCGCATTGGAAGCCCCGGGCGCAAAATATTACCAGAATAACCTCAGTAAGGACGCCGTATTTCAGGAAGTTAAGGGCAAGGCCAGCCAAGTTCCCGCCAATCTGCATGCAACCTGTTTCATCATCGGTGGTGTGCCATACGAATTAGCCAAACAAACCCGCAACGGGAAAGAGCGCTTTACCGTCTTGAAAGCCCCTGCCGCCTACAAAGCCGACGGAGCAAAACAGGAGGCAGGGCTAAACATTTACGCTGCCATTGTTGAGGCCACCGGCTGCAAACAGTTTGTGTTCGACTGGGATGCTAACTTTACGATTGGATTTTTGCTGAATCTTTAAAACCATTCTAACAAAAAATTATGAGACACTTCTTCTTCTTCTTCGTATTCCTGCTCCTCGCTGCCAAGGCTAATTCCCAAGATACCTTCTCCATCGTGGCGCTCGACACCATCACGGGCGAAATCGGCAGTGCAGGGGCAAGTTGCCTGGATGGCAGCCAAATTGCCGGAGGTGCTATCATCATCAGCGACCTATTGCCGGGACGTGGGGCCATCCATACCCAATCATTTTGGAATCCGACCAACCAAGCCAACGCCCGAGCGCGCATGGAAGCGGGGCTTTCACCCACTGAAATTATCGCTTGGCTAAAATCCAACGACGTGCAAGGGCCCTTTGCCTGGGTTAACCGTCAGTATGGCGTGGTAGATTTTGACCCACAAGGCCACCCACGCTCTGCGGCGCTTACGGGGACTAGTTGTTTTGATTGGAAAGGCCACAAAACAGGCGTGAACTATTCTATTCAGGGCAATATCCTGTTGGGCCCGGAAATTTTGGACAGTATGGAAGCCCGCTTTTTAGCAGCAACCGGCCCGCTTTCTGACCGGCTCATGGCCTGCCTGCAAGGTGCGAATGTGCCAGGAGCCGATAGCCGTTGCCTGCCCAATGGCACTTCTTCGCTCTCCGCTTTTGTTCGGATAGCAAAGCCCGGCGATGCCGACGACAGCCTTTCCTTGGACCTCAACGTGCCCTTGCTTCCAGCAGGGATGGAACCCATTGATTCCTTGCAACGACTTTACAATCAATGGAAAACAACGATTGCAACGAGTGAGCCATATTTTGAAATACCGCGCATCTTCCCCAATCCGGCCAATGGCTGGCTATCCGTGGAATTGAAGGGCAAAGAGGGCTTGTTGGAGCTGTTCGACTTGATGGGACGGCCCGTTTTTTCAAAAAGAATCATCGCAGGGGAAAACCGTCTTGTGCCTATTGTGTCCAACGGGGTTTATTTTGCCAAAATAACCGTGGAAGGGCACGCCGCGACCACGCACAAAATTATTTGGCGGCAATAATCCTTGGGCTACCATGGGTTTTGGTTGGATCCAGAAAAGTATTGCCGCAAAACGGCGAGATTTTGGTAGCACTCAGGGTTTACCACCATATTTGGGTTTTCGCGCTGCCCAATATGCCCTTTTGATAATCTATTGAACGAAACATCGTTTCCCGTTTTTTCGACAAACCATATCAACCCATTCGATGCAGAAACCCGCCAACATGGATGCGCTCAATGATTTTATCAAAACGGAAAGCGCATTCCTCGAAAAATTAAAAGCAGCAACGGCCAATGTCATCGTCGGTCAAGAGCAAATGCTGGACC
>JBBQSW010000049.1:0-13721 GCA_038213575.1 Chitinophagales bacterium
CTGTCACCGTCCTGAGATGAACACTAGAACAGGCGGGAGTATCACAGCTTTGCACAACCAAAAAATACGGCCTTACACCGACCTGCTTTTGCACGATATGGGGCCGGAACTCGCTGACAATCGGCCTGATTTTTTGGCCACCGGCATCGAATGGCGTACCCCTCCGCTCTGGGGAATCGGCCTTATCCCGACCGTGAATGCACACTCTTTCCTGCTCCACGACGGTCGGGCACGAAACATTGAAGAAGCCATTTTGTGGCACGGTGGAGAATCTGAAAAATCGAGGGATGACTTCAAAAAAATGAACAAAACGGACCGAGATGCACTTTTAAAGTTTGTAGAGAGTTTGTAATTCGGACATTGCCCTGCATTTTGGTTTATCGAAGCAGGTGAAAGCAACAAGTTATTATTCACACGTTCCTAAAAAGAACTTCGTCATGAAAAAAATTTACTGCTTCGCGCTTTGCCTACTGGGCCTTGCCACCGCACTTTTTTCTCAAAAAATAGCACATTCAGGCATCAGTAAATCCAACATAAGTCTTCGTGGAACCGCTGTGGTGTTGGGTCAGGTCACCATCAATGCGCCCTCGACAGGCAAGGTGATTCTTCGCTTTGATGGACATTGCCTTTCTTCCGAAGGCGACCGCATTGTGTTGGCAGCAAGCCAGACCACCAATTGGGGTCTGAATGACGAAAGTGTAGAGCTAGAAGCTCCCAATGCCGACGTGAACAGCAATGCCTTCTCACATACCCGTGCCTATGATGTGGCCACAGGGGATCATACTTTTTATGCAGTGGCACAGAATTTTTTTGAAATGGATGGCAACGGCATCGCCTCCATTTACGGTAGCCTGACAGCCGAATGGTTTCCTGAAATCCCTGGCAAGGCATTTGCCCGACACAAGGGTTTTTTCTATGAAAATATATTGGTAGAAGGTGCCCCCACGGCTTTCAGTTCCTTGACCCTGGATGTTCCTGTTTCAGGAAGGGTGCTGGTGCGTTTTGACGGCAAATGTGTGTCGAGTTATGGCGACCTGATGTTTTTTGCAGCCAGCGATACGCCTACCTGGGGCGATTATGACGGCAGCTCAAGCAATGAGGTGATAGACAACGATTTAAACCGTTTCTCTTTTGCTCACGTCCGAATGTACGACGTGGAGCCCGGCAGCCACACCTTTTATGCTGTTGTGGAGAATTTCTATGAGATCTATGGCAATGGATTTGCCTCCGTTTACGGTAGTTTGACCCTACAATTTTACCCGGATACGGATGGGCCAATTTTTGCTTTTCAGCCAGTCACTACACCTTTCGGGGTCAACATAGAAGGCCCCCCAGTGTCGGTTGGGCAAATCACGATTTATGCTCCTGTGGCCGGCCAAGTAGAACTCAATTTCGTTGGAACCTGTATTGGAAGTAACGGGGATCAAATTCGACTGGCAGCCAGTAATGTGCCCAACTGGAGCGCAAATGACGGAAATATAACGTTTGAGCCTTATAGTTCAGACCTCAACCGGGTTTCATTCTCCCATACCAGAGTCTACGATGTCGCTCCAGGAAACCATGACTTTTATTCCGTCATTCAAAACCATGAAGAGTTCGAGGGAAGTGGATTGGCCGTGGTGTATGCTAGTTTTACCGCCCATTTTTTTCCTACTACAACGATTGAAGCCAAAGAACCTGAGGTATTTCGCAGTTTAAGTATTTCACCGAATCCTGCTTCAGATTTTGTGAGCATTGAATACCCAAATTTGGTACAAGAAACCTTTTCAATGACACTTTGCGACGGAAACGGGCGTGTTTTAAAAACATTTGAGAAAACGGAGCGCGACTTTTCTGAAGCGATGCAATGGAATCTTTCCAACTTGCCACAAGGGCTTTACTTCATTCGCTTGACCCATGATAAGGGCACAACGGTCAGACCTTTCACTAAGCTCTAAACCCTCTACCCTAAACCCTCTACCCTAAACCCTAAACCCTCTACCCTAATCACTTTTCACTTTTCTTCGGCGTATTTGGTTCGTCGTAATCAATTCTCCCGCCCCACATCCGCATTTGGCTGAGTACCCATTGTTTTCGTTGCCGAACACTTGCGGAAGGATTTTCCACCTTGTAAATCAATGGATTAGGCAAGACTGAGGCGAGCAATGCGGATTCTTGCCGGTTAAGTTCCTTGGCACTTTTGCCAAAAAAGTGCCGAGCAGCAGCCTCTGCGCCGTAAATGCCGTCACCAAACTCTATGCTGTTCAAATAGGCCGTCATAATACGTTTCTTGCTCCAAACGGTTTCGATCAGGAACGTGAAATACACTTCAAAACCCTTGCGCAGCCAAGAGCGGCTCGGCCATAAAAACACATTTTTAGCGGTTTGTTGGCTAATGGTGCTGGCCCCCCGTTTGCGTTTGTGGTCCTTGTTGTACTTGTAGGCTTTTTCAATGGCTTCAAAGTCAAAGCCTTCGTGTTCAAGAAAATCTTGGTCTTCAGCGCAAACTACCGCGAGTTGAAGATGTGGTGAGATTTCATCAAAAGATACCCAGTCGTGCCGCAGTCGAAGATCGCGCGTTTCGTCCCAAGACTGTTGCCAACAACGCTTTATCATCAAAGGGGTAATTGGGATGGGCAATACAGCGTATAAAAGTGTTAGCCCAATGGTGATACCGAAAAACCAAAGGGTAATTTTGAAGAGCAATCGGCGGATATATTTGCCCCATAGCAAACGTCCAAACTCATCCCGGGGGATGGAGCGATACCAACGGCGGAGGGATCTGGCGAAAATATTCAAGGAGATATGGAAGTTAGGTCGGCAAATGTAAGTGGGACCTTGGACTTTTGGATGTTGGAGTTTGGATGTTGGACTTTTGGACGTTGGACAGAACCAAGTTATCGAGTATTTCAAACACAACATCCAAGAAAAACCATTTCAAAACTCAGGTGTTTAATAATCTCGTTAATTTTGCCCCAACAGAGGAATCAAAATACCCTCTAGTATCAGTAACTAAAAAAATCACACACCATGGGATTGATCATCATCAGTGTAATTTTTATGATCATCGGGTTCATTTTGAGCTCGAGGCTAAAAAGTAAATTCAGGCATTACGCCCAAATACCCCTCCAAAACGGCATGAGCGGCGCCGAGGTTGCTGCCGCCATGCTCAAGTACAACCAAATTTACGACGTGAAAATCACGCAGGTAGACGGTGAACTGACCGACCACTACAATCCTGCCGATCACACGGTAAACCTCAGTTCCGATGTGTATCATGGTCGTTCGATAGCGGCGGCAGCTGTGGCGGCGCACGAATGCGGCCACGCAGTGCAGCACGCCACCGCGTATAGTTTCCTTCAAATGCGCTCGAAATTAGTGCCTGTGGTAAACATTGCTGCCGGGCTTCAGCAGTACCTCTTTATGTTCGGTATTGCGGGCATTGGCTTTTTCAAAAACCCCATTTTGCTTATCATTGCATTGGTTGCTTTTGGGATTACCACCTTGTTCAGCCTCATCACTTTGCCGGTTGAGTTTGATGCCAGCAAACGCGCTTTGGTTTGGCTCGATGGTAGTGGTTTTGCACGGGGTTCAGAATACGATGGCGCTAAAGACGCACTCACTTGGGCTGCCATGACCTATGTTTCTGCCGCCTTGGCTGCGCTGGTACAATTCCTGTACCTGCTTTGGGCATTGTTGGGAAGCCGGAACTAGTTTCAGGTTATCTATAAAAAGCAACAGCCTTCTTCTGCAAAAAGCAGGGAAGGCTGTTGTGCTTTATTTAGTACCGATGCAATAACAACCTCAACGGTACTTGTAGGAAAAATAAGTTCAATGCCACTTCTATTTCCAGCTTTGATTTTTCTACCTTTGCGGCGTGCCGGGCGACCAGCTCCTGCAAAACTTCCCCAGGGCAGAAATGCAGCAAGGATATGTGGTCGTAGCGGTGTGTTCGGCACACTTTTTCCATTCTAATTATGCTATTCTTCGTTGACACTGCCAACCTCGACCATATCCGCGAAGCCGCTGAACTAGGCATCCTCGATGGTGTGACTACCAATCCATCCCTCATGGCAAAAGAGGGCATCACTGGAGAAAAAGAGGTGTTGAAACACTACCGCTCTATCTGTGAGATCGTTGGCAAAGACCGCGACGTGAGCGCCGAGGTCATTTCTACCGACTTCAAAGGCATGGTGGCCGAAGGAAAAATCCTCGCCGAACTCCACGAAAATATCGTGGTAAAGGTACCCATGATCCGGGAGGGCGTGAAAGCCATCGCCCATTTCACAGAATTGGGTATCCGCACCAACTGTACCCTGGTGTTCTCTGCTGGACAAGCCATTTTGGCGGCCAAAGCAGGCGCCAGCTATGTTTCCCCCTTCATTGGTCGCATTGACGACACGGGTTGGGACGGCATGAAACTCATCAAGGACATTTTTGAAATTTACGGCACTGCTGGCTTTGAAACAGCCATCCTCGCAGCAAGTATCCGCAACCCGCTACACATCGTGCAAGCTGCCAAAGCGGGTGCTGACGTGGTGACTTGCCCACTATCAGCCATCTTGGGCCTTTTCAACCATCCACTTACCGATATCGGTTTGGAGAAGTTTTTGGCGGATTACAAGAAAGGGTAACGCGTTTCAAAAGATCACCTCCGTCGCCCCATACCCATACTTGTGGTGGTATTCGTTTTTGAATTTTACCACATGGGGATTTCCCCGCAATTGCTCCGCAATGGCATCTTTCAGCTTGCCCTCCCCTACCCCGTGAATCAGAAAGACTCGGGGTGCTCCCAAACGCACCGCTTTCTCCACAAATCGCTGACAATGTTGAAGTTGAATCCGAAGAATTTCGCTTTTGTCCAAACGGGCATATCCATTTATCAAACTCTGGAAATGTAAATCTATCTCCGTTTCGAAATTTGCAAGTGCCTCTGGGTCAAATGCTTTGTAGGGCTTGGAATTACTTTCACGTACAGGTTTGCGTACTTGTTGTTTGGCGTATGCCTTCAAATCACTTTCCTCAATTTTTTCCCCCTGTTCAAATTTGTCAATCATCACAAACTGGTAAGCCAACACATTGAGGATGGGTGCCGTGAGCAGGCTGTTGAAAAACTGTTTTGGCTTGATTTTTAAGGTGTGCTCAATCGGGGCATCCAGTCCCGCAGTGGTAATACGTTTCACCCTTAAGAAAGCTTCCGGGGCTTCATTGAGGTCGTCAGAAAGGAAATCGCCCAGTTCAAGGGCGGTACTGGCGGATATTTTATCGTCCAAAGTCAACACGTCGCGGACATGGGTAAAAAGATCGAATTCCATCAGGAACTCGGAGGGCGTGTCGTTTAGGAGCCAGACTTTATAGCGCGATACAGAGCCGTCTCGCCCCGGCATAGGCTCAAAAGCCAGTTGTAATCCCTTCGGCTTCAATATTTTGTACTGACTTTGAAGGCGGCGGGAAGGTGGTGCTTCAGGCTTTTTTTCCTGTTTTCCTTGAACAAACTTTGCCCCGGCAGAAATAGGTTCCACATCTTCGTCGCGCAGCAAATCTTCTTCAAATGCAGGAATTTCAAAATCGGGATCTTTGTCGAGCCGCACTAGCAGCATGCTCTCATCCAGTATCCCGGTGATCGTACCCCGCTCGCCTGTGTAGCGAAGTCTGACTTTAGTACCAATAGCGTAGAGCATCTTTATGGTTGCATTTTGTGAACATCTATTATTTAATCTTCCACCCTCAACACTTCAATCTCTTCAGCTTTCCAATACACCGCTTTGTCAAGACCGTAGTTGCTCAAGCGGTTATGGTAGAAATAAAGCACCCGGAAATCGGAGGACACAATTTCGCCTTCTTTGGTAAATTGAAGGGGTTTTTCGGCATGATAAATACCGAGATTCTTCACGCCATCCCGCACCAATTCTGCGGGAGATAAGCGAAGTTCTGGGGCCAGTTTGATTTTGCCCGCACGCTCCCATTTGAACAGCGTTTCCTGCATTTGTTCGACCACTTCCTCTACCGCCCGGAAGGGGAATAAGTATTCGTCGTGCGGAAGCCGAAGGATGCCAAAAAGGTCGAGTTTCGGGTTTTGGTGAGACAGCATTTCAAACACGGCATGGGCTACCAGGTGGCTGCTAAGTACCACATTTTCAACATGGTAGCGCTCCGCAATACGTTCAGCGAGCAGTTTGGTATACTCCTCCTCGCGCTGGTAGTCCTCGGTCACCTCTCCGCGGGACAGAAAGTATTCTCGGACATCCAGTTCGTTGCCATAACGGTCAAAACTCTTTCCATCGGCATCCACAAAATTGCCCAGCACATCCATCGGTTTGCCCACACTCAAGGTGATGTCGCTCGAAGTGCTGAAAAACCGCCAGATAAACCTAAACCATGACCGAATACTGGTGCCTTCGTCGCGCAGCCGGATGTAGTTCTCTTTCCCCGTGTTGCGCAAGTGTTGCTCAATCAAAAAAGGTGCCTCCAGCACAAAATTGTAACACAATACCAGCGGGACAATGAAGACTTTGGGAGGGGTGGAGGGTGGAGGGTGGTGAGTGGAGCGGTTAGACACCATTGCTCTCTGGGCCTCCACGACAGTGCCTAACAAACCCATTTTCAGGTCTTTTTCAATGGCCCCATCACGCGAACGGGTTCCCCCTGGGAAAAACAAACTGTTTACCCCGCGCTGGATGCTAAGGCGGCTCATCGTTTTGAGCGTTTCAAGGTAAATGGGGTTTTTCTTGCGACGATCCACACGATATGCGCCAAGACGGTTCATATAGTAGGCTGCCGGGCCGAAGTTGTAAAGGTTTAGACCCGCCCCGTAACTGAAAGAGGGCAATCCCATAATTTGGTCCATAGCATAGCCAACAAGGATAGAATCAAGGTTGCTGTTGTGCGTGGGAACAACCACCACGGTGCCATGGTGGAAAAGTGAGCGCACCGTTTCCACATCTCCCTCGATATTGAGCCGCTCGAATAGGTTTCGCTTGCCACGAAACATGGCACGAATACTCTTTCCAACTGCAGCATTAAAAATACGGTTGAAAAAAGCTGTCAAAAACCGCTGTGCAAATCTGAAAGTTTTGACTTGAAAAGTGCCGACAATCTCCTCAGAATAGCGGTGAATAATTTTTTGGAGTATTTCTTCGCTCACCGCCCGCGCTTCGGCATCATCGCGGTCCAGACTTTTTTTTATGAGTCGGTTGCTGATTCGATTCCAAAAAGAACGGTCATTGGGCGGATCCACCTTCCAGGGGTCTTCTTTTATACGGATACGTTCCTGGTAAATGGTCTTCACCAGCATGTCGGCAAGGTCTTTTTTGTGCTTGGAAGCGAGTCTCTGGAAAGTGTGCTCGTCAATCTCGCGCAGGAAATCTGTGCGGTCCTTGCTCAGCCGGTAAATCGGCCAATCTTCGATGCGCTCTATAACGCGGGGGTGTATTTTGACTTCTTTTTTCAAATTTCTATTTTTCTTGGACTATGGACTGTTGACAGCCCAATATCAACAGTCAGGATTTCATCGTTCTCAGCGTTTTTCCAATAAATTCCAGGATTTCATCGCGCCCAGTGCGTCTTTCCGCTGAGGTGATAAAATAATTGGGCAAGGTTTCCCAGGTTTCAGAAAGTTTGCCCAAAAACGCGGCAATATTTTGCTCCAATTGTGGCTTCCCGATGCGGTCAGTTTTGGTGAATGCGATCACAAAGGGTACCTGCATTTCGCCGAGGCTGTTGACAAAATCAAGGTCAATTTTAGTAGGGGCTATGTTGGAGTCAATCAATACAAAAGCGCAACTGAGTTCTTGGCGGCGTTCAAAATAGCCGTTAATCAAGTTTCCCAGGCCCCTTCGATCTCCCTTGGATACCCGTGCATAACCATAGCCTGGGAGGTCAACCAAATGCCACAACTTATTGATCAAGAAGAAGTTGAGCAGGCGCGTCTTGCCGGGAGTGCCCGATACTTTGGCAAGGCCCTTGCGGGCTGTGAGCATATTGATCAACGAGGATTTACCCACGTTGGAGCGGCCGATAAAGGCGAACTCAGGTGGCCCGCCCTTGGGGCAAGCACTTTCTTTGGGGTAACTGGCTACAAAGTCTGCGCTGTTGATTTCCATAATTCCGTTCGCCTTTGGCAAGCCTATTACGACTAAAGGATGGCAAAGGTAGAAACTTACTTCTACTTCGGCACTTTAGCCGCTTGGGGGCTAAAGTGCCGAAGTAGATTATAGATGCGGCTTGATACTTTGTACCGCCTCAGAAAAGGCTACGGCGGGTAAACTGTTAATCCTCTTGTTACCAAACGGTTAATCCATGCTTTGGTTGGCAACCTCACACACGAAGTATAATGAGCCTCCGTTTAAGCGTGCAAATTGACTTACCCACACTATTCGCATACAACATGAAAAATCTAATTTTTGCAATCTTCGCCTTCTTGCTTGCTAACACCGCTCATGCTCAGTTTTTCGGCCTCGGCTTAAAAGGCGGCCTCAACACACAAATCAACCACCCAGACGATATCACCATCGGCAACGGCGGTGATCCCAACTTGAATTTTGGCGTGGACGGACGCAATTTCGGCACCCAGTTTGGCGCTTATATGCGCTTTGGCAACAAATTTTTCGTCCAGCCAGAAGTGTTGTTCAACTCCAATAAAACAGACTACAAAATTGGAGCGTCCGGCGTCGGAGAAGTCATCAAGAACGAAAAATACCAATTCCTTGACATTCCGGTTCTGATGGGCGTTAAACTTGGCCCAGTGCGCTTGCAGGCAGGCCCCGTGGGTCACTATTTTCTCAAATCTACTTCCGAACTCACTGATTTTGATGGGTACGAGGCTCGTTTCAAACAAATGACCTGGGGCTGGCAGGGCGGCTTGAACATCGGGTTCAAACGCATTTCACTCGACCTCCGCTACGAGGGCAATTTTAGCAAACAAGGCAACCACATCACTTTCTTCGGCGATCAATATAACTTCAGCGACTCGCCTGCACGGCTTATTGTAGGGCTGAATTTTGCGATTGTTAAATAGTTTTTTATAGAAGAACACCGATCGTACTGAAAAATTAAGACCACTGATTGAACCGAAAACACCGAGACCACCGAAATTCCAACAAAACAAGCTGGAATTTCGGTGGTCTCGGTGTTTTCGGTTCAATCAGTGGTCTTTTGCCTTGCGAGGGTCTTACGCCCCGGCACCCTTCTTCAGCGCTTCATAAACTTCCTCCGCTGCTTTGTCCCAACTGAACTTCTCGCGTTGCACGCGTCCCTTCTCCACCAATTTTTGAGCAAATTGCCGATCACTCCAAAGTTTTTCCAAACCCTCAGCGATGGCCACTTCTGAAAGCGGGTCAACCAACAGCGCAGCGTCGCCTGCGATTTCGGGCAAACAGGAGGCGTTTGCGGCGAGTACAGGCGTGTCGCAATACATAGCTTCCAGCATCGGAAGGCCAAAACCTTCGCTGAGCGATAGGTAAGTCATGGCTGTAGCAGTCGCAGTCAACAGAGCCAAGTTTTCCTCTGAGACATAGCCGAGGAAATGAATATCAGCGCGTTGTGCGGCTTGTTCGTAGGCTGATCGAACCTCGCCTGTTTGCCAGGCAAAACGACCTGCGAGCAGCAGTTTCAGGGGTGCGGAGGTTTTCGTTTTGAAAAGATCAAAAGCGCGAATGAGCCGTGGGATGTTTTTGCGCGGATGAATAGCCCCTGCATAAAAAAAGTAAGGTTTCCCTTCGGAAAATTTTTCTCTAACCGATTGTTTATCAACCTCATTTAAAGGGACGAACCCTTCCCGACTACCGTTGTAAACGGCTGAGATTTTATCCAAAACTATACCACTAGTTTGGGCAATGTCTTGGCGCACATATTCCGAAACGGTCAGTACCCTGTCCGCACGGCGCAGGAATTTTGGCAAAAAATGTAACAGGTAATGCCGATGTAAAAGCGGGACTTGCTCTGGAAAATGCAGCGGTGCCAGATCGTGGCAAGTCATCACCGTCGGCACCTTGGTCGAAAGGCTGCACATCGAATCGGGCGAAAAAAACACCTCCGCGCCGTGCTTTTTCAAGGCCCTTGGGACGGCCCACTCAAACCAAGCCAAAAACTGCGGCGCAAACCGCGCAGGAGGCGCAAGCACTACGGGTGTCACATTGTCGGCATACACAAATCGCGCATCAAAAGGACGGTCAAAGAAAAAAATGAACTCGTCTTCTGGGTGAGCATGCACCATACGCCGCACGATTTCGTGCGTGTACCAACCAAAACCTTCGAGTTGGCCGGGGAGGAGGAAACGGGTGTTGATGGCGATTTTCAAATCGGGCGGCGTTGGATGCTGGAATTTAATGCTGAAATACAAGCTGCGAAGGTCGGTTACTTCTATCGCTTATACCTCGTAGGTTTTCAAAAACACACGCGGTGTAGAAATCCTTTCATGCTTCGCTTGTGGAAAACTTGTAGCCGTTCCGCACGGCACAACGTATTACTTTTGCACCTTCAAAGATCAGCGCTTGAACCGGGTAGGTTTTCAGAAACCTACTAAGTTCAGCCATCGTTTAAAGTTCATAGTTCATAGTTCTCCCAGATGCTCGATTTTTCCTCCACCCGACTTTCCCGCTTTGCTGCCACTTGGGTCGGCAACAAAAACCGCTACGAAGGCATCGTAGTGCCCAAACAAACCCTGATTCCCATCCACGATGCCGCGGAGGAGATGCTCATCACTTCCTTTCTAAAACCCTTTGAAAAAACGGAAGAGTATTTCTTTTTCCATCACGAAGAAGATGTGAGCCAACACCAGGTCTATCAGGCTTGTATGGAGGTTTTTCAAAATCCGGAAACGCTTTCAGAACAAGCAGCCAATCTAGCTCAAATGCTCTATTCGCACTGTGAAAATACAAAGGTGCAGGGGGGTGAATTCTTTCTGGCATATTTCGAAGACCTATTGCTTCAAGGGGAGCCGACGACCGCCATCGGACTTTGGAAGGTCGAGAACAAAGACCCGTTTTTTAAAACAGAACGCACGGCGGAATCCTTTGCGCTCAATATCATGGAGGGCATTCCAACGGGCAAACCACAGGTTGCTGCCGTGATCTTCAACCTCGACGAGGCAGAAGGTTTTAGAATTTGTGCAGTAGATACGGTGACCAAAAAAGAAGAACGATCTTTTTGGAAAGACGAATTTCTGCGCCTGCGACCTATCGAAGACAATTACTTTAATACACGCCACCACATTAGCATAGCCAGCGAATTCATTAGCCAAAAAGCGCCCTTCAAATTCGGCCTTGACCGCACAGAAACGATTGATTTGCTCAACCGTTCCGGCGAATATTTCAAAGAAAACGATCTATTTGAGGTGGATGATTTCACGAAGACACTATTTCCCGAAGAAGAACAACAGGAGGCGTTCCGCGAATTCCGGGATCAGTACGCAACGGCTTATGCTGTGCCATTGGAAGATAAGTTTGACATCAGCGACCAGGCCGTAAAACGCGATTTCAAAGTGTTCAAGAGCGTTTTGAAATTGGACAAAAACTTCCATATCTACGTCCATGGACGCCGCGATCTCATCGAGCGGGGCTTTGACGACGATAAGGGCAAAAAGTATTATAAGGTTTGGTTTGAAAATGAAGAGTGATGGGTTGATTACTAAAAACGCAGCAATTTCCCAGCCTTCACCTCTCCTCCAGCTCTAATCTGCCACAAATACACCCCTCTAGCCGACAGTGCCGAAGCTGGAATCTCCAAAGTATAATTCCCCTTTTCAAGTTGTAAGTCATTCACCCAGCGTAGTTTTCCTGTTAAATCGCTTATTTCGAGGTGTAGGTTTTCTGCGCTGAGCAAATAAATGGGCAACATCGCAGCTCCCTCCGTCGGATTCGGGTATGGCAGACCGATGGAAGGGCTTTCGGGGAGCTCTGCCCTTTCCTCAGACTCAAGGTTGGCCATGTTTGCGACGGATGTATTGTTCACGTCGCCGACTTTGATCGCCACAAAGTTTGCCGAGACCGGAAGCTGAATATTCTGTAAGGTGACCGATTCTGGAAAGGTTTCTGCAAATGGATTCGCGGGATCCGGGAAAACATAATTTTTGTCCACAAAACGCCAGGAAGTGTTGTTTGGCAAATATGTGTAGATACCCACAATGAGTTTTTTAAGTTCCTCAATATCGGTTGAATCAATTATGCCGTTGCGGTCGGCATCTGCGGCAATCATTTGGAAGGGGGTACTCAGCTTTTGTGTCCCTGTAATATGTTTGGAAATCAAGACCAAATCATACATTGTCACGCCATTGACGGGGTTGTCGTCTTTGACTGGAAAAGCGGTAACATTACTGCCCAGCGGTACTTCAAAGTAACCACAGCCTTCATTAGGCCCATTCACCTTAAAGGCATAAATATGGCCCGTTTGGGTTGGTGCCCGTCGCGATGTATTCCATTTCTTCTACAGCGTCTGACATTTCAGTTTGGGCACACATCTCTATCATCCACTCCCCTGGCGGGTTTCCCACGCAGCTCCCAAAATTGTCCTGCACGATGAGGTAAGCCAGACAATGAGCCGTGTTACCTTTTAAGTCTTTCGCCCAAAGTTCTACGGCGTTTGTGCCTAGTTCATTACAATCAAAGGTGATTTTATCAATAGGGTCTCCTAGTGCGTCCATGGGGAAGCCGAAACCCGTCCCCGCCTTTCGTACAGCGATTTTTATTTGATCTGTCGGCGTCACATTGTCTGAAACCGAAAGCAGAAAGTCCGAAGCCAGGCGTTGGATCATTCCAGTCGGCATAACATTGGTATTCAGGCCATTGCGGCAAATAACCACCGGGGGAGTAAGGTCAAGATTTGGGAGCGGTTCGACTATTGGAGTGTTTTTTTCTGCGTTAAGGAAAGACTTTTTTTGTCCAAAAAGTCCCAATGACGCGAGCATCAGCATTGGGAGTAGGAAAGATTTTTTCATGAGAGGATGAGTTTAAGATTAACAAGAGGCAAGATTATTCTTCCGGGAAGTTCGCTGCCAAATATTCAATAGCGCACTATTTTCCCCGATTCCGCTACAGCTCCCGCTCGAACGCGCCACAAATACACCCCGGATTGGGGCATGGCCGAGGCCGGGATTTCGAGCAAAGCAGGCCCAGCAGGCAAGGACATTTCACTGCGAAAAAGCAAACGCCCCGAGTAGTCCATCACCTCCAAAAGCACTGTTTCAGCGCCCAGTAGTTGGAGCGGAAGCAATGCTCCTTCGTTCGTCGGGTTGGGTTGTGGGCTGCCAATAAGATGCTGATTTTCAGGCTCAATATCGTAGAATCCGACCAGATTGCCGCAGCTGAGATCACAGATTTTTACGGCCACAAACTCCGGGGCAAATGGCGGATTACTGAAATCTACTGTAATGGTTTCAGGAATCGGTGCAGAAAGCGGGTTGGGCATAGGGAAAACATACTCTTTGTCTACAAAACGCCAACTGTGATTATTGGGTAATTGAGTATAAATGCCTAAGCTCAACTTCCTGCATTCAATAATGTCAAAACTATCAATCACTTTGTCGCTGTTCGCATCGGCGGCAACCCATTGGTAGGGCGTGTCAAAAAAGTCAATGCCGTCAATGTGCTTTTGGATGGTCACCAAATCAAGTTGAGAAACACCCCAAAGCGGGTTGTCGTCCTTCTCTGCGGAAAGGATCAGACCTGGCCCAATTGGAACGTTGGGGGGCGTTGACAGGCAACCATACGCATTGCTTATTCCGAACCAAAAGGGAGGGAGAACAGGAG
>JBBQSW010000050.1:0-13716 GCA_038213575.1 Chitinophagales bacterium
ATTTTGGTGCTAACGACCCATTCAACCCCATGGAACCGCTTTGTCTTAATGGCAATATTTTGGTAGACAATGCTTCCCCCATCAAGCAGGTGACCTGTGGGCCAGAGAAAATGCCAGATGTCATAAAGAAACCACCATTCACCAAAAAGGGGCCTGAGAAGCCGCCCGTCGTTGCTGCAACAAAACCCGCCCCACCTACGCCAACCCCTGAGCCTGCCAAACCCAAACGTGGCAGAAGCTTTCGCCTCGACGTTTATTTCAAAGCCAATGAGTACACTTTTGATTTAGGCAGCAGCGAAAAAAGCTTGGAAGAACTTTATGCCATGCTCAAAAATAATACGGACATCAGTGTGGAAATAGGGGGGCATACCAACAACCTCCTGTACCCAAACGAAGGCAGAGCACTAGAACTTTCTAACAGCCGCGCCAAATCGGTCGCCGACTGGCTGATTTCAAAAGGGGTATCGCCAGACAGGGTGCAGTATAGAGGCTATGGTTGGACCAATCCAGTGGAACCTAACACCACGCTCGAAGGCAGGAAAAGAAATCAGCGTGTGGAAGTCACGATATTGACTTTTGATAGATGATGGAACACGGATTGCGCGGATGAGACACAGATTAAACAAGATGTATCAATCAAAAATCCGTATCTTATCCGTGTTCCACCCTATCCGTTTTCCAACCAATCACTCCCCATGCAGCTAAAGAAAAAAAGGCTCCCAGCACATCGCTGGAAGCCTTTTTCAATTTCGTGAAGGACTTTGGAATCAATTCAACTTGTCCATATCCCGGATGAGAATGGTGTTACGGTTGAAGTGGATTAAATTTGATTTTTTCAGTTCGTTGAGGATTGCGGTTACCGTTTGACGGCTTGCCCCAACGAGGTTGGCAATGTCTTGCTGGGTGAGGCCATGCTTTACCAGGGTTTCAAAACCTACCTGGCGCCCACGTTCGCCGGCGCTTTCTTTCAAAAATTCTACAATTCGCGTGCGTACGTCCTTGAGAATCAATGATTCCCAATGGCGTTCGGCACGGCGCAACCTTTCTCCAAGGTAAAGCATCACCGCTTGTGAAAGGCTAAAATTGTGCTGCATCAGGTATTTGAAATCTTCTACCCGTACCGCGAAATAGTCCACATCGCGGCTCATGGCCGAAGCAAATTCAACGCGGCTTTGCTCCCCAGTGAGTCCCAATTCGCCAAATACTGTGAATGGATGCTGGATATTCTTAATGATTTCGCGTCCATCATGGGAGTAAATACCGATTTTGACGGCACCTCCCGCGAGCAGGCAAACATAGTCGCTCGGCTGGTCGGCCAGATAAATAAAAGAGTGACGGGGTGCTGTGCGGCGTTCGGCTATCAGTGCCAAGCGTTGCAACTCTGCCTCGGAGAGCGACGCCAGCATTGGAAATTGTTGAAACACAGCGTGTAAGGATTGTCCGTTCATGCGAGATTGTCTTTGGTTGGAAACGAGAATATACGGGAGGCAAAGGCTTTTAAGCCAAAACTGTGCCAAGACCTTGACCTATGGGCTTTTTACCCTTTGTTGTGTATCCATCTTTTTCTTTTTGTTGAAAACACTTTGCTCTGCTTACCTTTCGCCAAGTAGTTGCGCTTTACAACAAATCCTGACAGTTCAGTCCACTCTAAGCGGAGTGACTAAATAAATTTCGCCCTACATGGTCAAGCCTTATTCTCTCCTCACGGATTTTGATATCTCGCTCTTCCAAAGCGGCAAGCACTTTCGCCTGTATGAAAAAATGGGCAGCCACCTCGTAAAACACGAAGATGAGCAGGGCGTGCTGTTTTCTGTGTGGGCGCCCAATGCCAAAAGCGTCAGCGTTGTGGGCGATTTCAATCAGTGGAACCCCGACAGTCATATCCTGCTCCCTCGCTGGGACTCCAGCGGCATCTGGGAGGGATTCATTCCGGGCATTGGAAAGGGTACAACCTATAAATACCACATCAAAACCCCAGGGGGCGTATCGCTCGACAAGGGTGACCCTTATGCCAGAGTTTGGGAGACGCCGCCCCGTACCGCTTCCATTGTCTGGGACTATACGCACGAATGGAAGGACGAAAAATGGCTCAAAAGCCGGCTGGAAAAAGCCGGGAAACCGCAACCCTGGTCGGTTTATGAAGTCCACGCAGGCTCTTGGAAAAAGATTGGCCACGACGGCAACCGCTCGCTCAACTGGCGAGAATTGGCCGAAGAATTGGTGCCCTACGTGAAAGAAATGGGCTTCACCCAGGTGGAGCTCATGCCCGTGATGGAACACCCCTATTTCCCTTCTTGGGGCTACCAAATCACCGGCTTTTTTGCGCCTACCAGTCGCTCCGGGTCGCCGGAAGACTTTATGTTTTTGATTGATAAATTTCACGAGGCAGGTATCGGCGTGATCCTCGATTGGGTGCCCTCGCACTTTCCGAGCGACATCCATGGCTTGTACTATTTTGATGGCACACACCTCTTTGAATACGCCGACATGCGCCGCGGTTTCCACCCCGATTGGAACAGTTATGTGTTCGATTATGGGAGAAACGAGGTGCGCAGCTTCTTGATTTCCAATGCATTATTTTGGCTGGACAAGTACCATATTGATGGACTTCGGGTGGACGCAGTGGCCTCTATGTTGTATCATGATTACTCTCGCAAGGAAGGCGAATGGGTGCCCAACAAATATGGGGGCAAAGAAAACCTCGAAGCCATTTCCTTCCTGCAAGAATTCAACAACGCTGCCTATCAGGAATACCCTGGCACTGAAACCATTGCCGAAGAAAGCACGGCTTTCCCAGGGGTTACCAAACCGACTTTCGATGGCGGTCTCGGTTTTGGCCAAAAATGGATGATGGGTTGGATGCACGATACCCTCTCGTACTTCAAACGCCCACCGCTTTACCGTCGCTGGCACCAAAATGAAATCACGTTTTCGATGGTTTACGCCTTCTCGGAGCGTTTTATGTTGCCGCTCAGCCACGACGAGGTGGTACATTTGAAATCCAGCCTGCTGTATAAAATGCCCGGCGACGAGTTTCAAAAATTTGCCAACCTCCGGGCACTTTTTGGCCATCAATGGATGCACCCCGGAACCCATATCCTGTTCATGGGCGGTGAAATTGGCCAAAGCACCGAATGGAGTCACGATCTGGGCGTTCCCTGGCAATTACTCGAATATGACCTCCACAAAGGCGTTCAAAATTGGGTCAAGGCCCTCAATGAAATTTACGTTAATAAGCCAGCGCTTTGGCGCAAAGCCTTCCACCCGGATGGTTACGAGTGGATTTCTGGCGGTGATACCGAGAATTCAGTGCTGGTATTCGTACGCCACGGCGATGCGGGGGATCCGATGTTGCTTGTGGTCTGCCATTTCAACCTCAGCTACATGCCGGAATACACGGTGGGCGTTCCACATAGTGGTATGTGGCGCGAAATATTGAACAGTGATGCCAAGGAATTTGGCGGCTCGGGCGTATTGAACGGAGATTTGAAGGCGGTTAAAAAAGAGGAGCACGGGAAGGATTATTCCGTGACGTTCAAGTTGGCGCCGTTGAGCGTGATGGTTTTTGAGGGGGAGAAGCCAAAAATTAGCGTTGTGAAGAAGCTTGCTGGGAAGGCTAAATAGGGCTACCATACAATTCCAAGTATCCTCCTCAAATCCTGAGTAGGCCGGAAGAAATCAAACAGCAATTTCATTCTTGAACCTACAATTTTTGGTTCTTCTCGTATGTCAAAGAAAAAAGCAAAACCAACTATTTCACAGGAAGTTGTCTCCCAGCCTGCGAAGGCTCGGCGGGCGGGAGCAAAGGCAGACCGCTCCAAACCAGCTACGGATTCCAGCCAGCCTTGGCTCCAAAAAAACTGGTTTTACCTAAGCTTAGGCGCCCTATTCGCAGCCATTATGGTTGCTTTCAGTGGCGCCTTCGGTCATGAATTCGTCTCTTGGGACGACCATGTGTATGTCTATGAAAACCCGCAAATCCTGAATGCCACGGCGGAAAGTTTTAAGGCGTTTGGCACGCAGGTAGTATCGCTGAACTACCACCCACTCACCATGTGGTCGCTGTGGCTGAATTCGGCGATGTTTGGGGTCGGTGCAAAGTCGTTCATCGTGACCAACGTGTTGATTCATTGGCTCAATGCTGGGCTGTTGTGCTGGCTGGTTTGGTTGCTCACGGGACGGCAATACCGCTCCGTGGCCTTGCTGACGGCCTTGCTTTTTGCCATTCACCCTTTGCGGGCGGAATCGGTGGTGTGGGTTTCAGAGCGCAAGGATGTGCTGTACGTTTGTTTTTTCCTGGCGGGCTGCATTTCGTATTGGCGGTATCTTGAAACACAACGCAGTACCAAACTTTGGATCGCATTGGGACTCATGCTCTTGTCCTGCCTTTCCAAAGGGGTGGCGGTTGTGTTTCCGCTGGTTTGCCTGCTGATGGATTACTGGCACGCGAGAAAATTTGACCTCCGTTGGATTGTTGAAAAAATTCCCATGTTCGCGCTCTCCTTACTCTTTGGCCTCATCGCGTTGGATGTGCAGCGCGGCGGTGATTTTCATGGGTTGTTGACCCTTTCAACTGAAAAAGCCAAGGCACTTTCCACCATATTCGGCTTTGACCAGAAATTGCTTTTTGCGGGTTATGGCTACATGATGTACTTCGTAAAAACATTTTTGCCGCTCGATCTCTGCACGTTTTACCCCTATCCCACGGAGCTGCAATTGCGCGGCGGCATCTACATCGGTGGAGCAATTTTTATGCTAACTACTTTAGCCTTAGCGGTTTGGAGTGCTTACTCGATGAGGCCTTCCCCTCAAGATTCGGTCAATGGGGACGAGCATGGGAGAAAGGGAGCAAGCGTTTTCGCCTTCGGCTTTGGGTGGGTTTTCGCTACGGTGATTCTGGTGTTGCAATTCGTTTCTGTGGGGGTGGTCATCATGGCTGACCGCTATTTTTACCTGCCCTCTGCGGGTGTTTTCTTTATGCTGACTTATGCAGCAGAGGTTTACTGGTTGAAAAACAAACCAGCTTTGCGGAATATTTGGTGGGCAGTTATTGGCTTGTTCGCAATCTGGTGTCTCTGGCTGAGCCGTGCCCAAACCCAAACCTGGAAAAACTCCGAAACACTCTGGCAACAAGTGTTGCGCTTTTACCCAAACGAAGACCAGGCACTCGAATCTCTCGCCAACTGGTACGGCAAAGTGAACCGTGTGCCAGAAGCCGAACAGATGCTTGAACGCGCGGTACAAGATGGCTGCACTCGCCCCAATGTGTTTAGTGCGCTGGCAAACTGCATCGCCATCAAAGCGGGTGCATCGAAAGATACTACCGCGCAACGCACTTTGCGTGACCGTGCTTTTTCGCTTTATGCTCAGTCCATCGCGTTAAACCCAAACAACGCCGACACCTATTTCAACCGGGCCTTTACCGCCCTTTCGGTTTATCCCGAACGGGCACTGGCCGATCTGGATACGGCCAGCATTTTAGCACCACACAAGGCATTGCAATTCAAACAAATGCGTGGTTCTGTGCTCAACAATCTAAAGCGATACACGGAGGCCGAACGCGGCTTGACGGAGGTCATTGAAACAATGGAAAAATCGCCGCAGATGCTTAAAATTGTAGAGGAAAAACAACGTTATGCGGATGCTTATCTTGAACGGGCAGTATCAAAATTTAACAATGGAAACCGTCCGGGAGGACTTGCCGATGCGGAAAAATCGGTCAGCATTGCCCCGCAGAATCAAAGGGCGGTTAACTTATTGGCTCGGATGCGAGAGGTCGCGGGGCAGAAGTGAAGCATTGTTTGTAAGCGCATAGGCACAGAGTATTGGGCACCTGTTTCTATGTTTCAATGTGTTTGATCTTCTCTCACACAAAACTCCCTTATCATGCGTACATCATTTCTGCTTGGCATGTTATAGGAGGCTATTCGCCTGATACTTGCTAAGGATTTGATTGTTTCTGGATTTTCAACAGGATTAGAAAATAGCCGCTTCTTTATACGATACAAAAGAAACCATGTCAATAAAGGAAGTAAAAGCCCTCCCCACCAATTAGAAATTGAAGGCAAATCTTCACGAGCCAAAATATTATGACTTGGCACCCCCCCCATGATAATGGTTCCATGCTAAGAGAGACCCTATTGCAATGGTTACGATTCCGGTAAAATAAAGACGGGTTTTGAAAAACATCTTTTCGGTCATACTAGCCAGATTTTAGAAGCCATTAGCCTATTATTGTATTAGTAAAGTTCATTGCCCTACGTTATTCGTAGCGCAAGGATTCGATTGGATCCAGCCGCGCCGCTTTCATGGCGGGGTAAAAGCCCGAAATTACGCCTACAATCATACAAAGCGCAAAACCCAAAAACATCCATGCCCATGGAATAAGGAAGGAGCCACCCATAAAAAGGGGCATGAGATTGCCAATCAGGATGCCTAGGAAAATACCCACCAAACCGCCAATTTGGCAAATTGTGATGGCCTCGACCAGAAATTGGAGCATTATATCGCGTCGGGTTGCCCCCAGCGCTTTGGAGATGCCGATTTCGCGGGTACGTTCGGTCACGCTAACCAGCATGATATTCATCAGCCCAATGGCGGCACCGAGCAGGGTCATCAGGCCGATGGCGACCGCCGCTAAGCGAAGCGTTACGGTGTTTTCTTTCAAAATTGCCACGATACCGTCGCTCGCAAAAAGTTTAAAATCATCCTCCTCCCCAGGGCGAAGGCCGCGAATCTGACGAAAAAGGCCAGTGGCTTCTGATTGGGCGGCATCCATCAAAGTCGGATCCGTTACGGCCACCATCAGGAAATAATCTCGGTCGTCTGCGCCAAAAAGTGCTTTCACGTTCACGAGTGGGGCGTACACCTTGCGGTCGCTCGATTCGTTCATCGAAGAACCTTTTGTGGCCATAATGCCCACCACCCGGTAGCGATGGGCATTGATGGTAATAATTTGGTCGAGTGCTTTTTCGTTTTTTCCATTAAAAAGCATCTTCACAATGTCAGAACCAATAACTGCCACAGGGGCACCGCTTTCGACCTCGATTTTTGAAAAATTGCGCCCGAGGGCAATCTCCACCCCCTTCACATCCATAAAATTTTCGTCCGCGCCATTGAAGGTCACGTTCGGGTTGGTTTTTTCTTCGCCAAATTTTACCGTTGCACTGCCCGTACCGTAGCATCCAACGGCGACTTTTGCGGGAAAATCGAAGCGCTCTTTGAATTCCATCGCTTGTTTGTATCGCACGGGTTCGGCCGGCTTTTGCTGTTTGCCTCCGCGATTGCTCTTTACATCGTTCCATTTCCGTTCGATGCTGAACGAATTGGCCCCCAGATTTGAAAGGTTGTCGCTGAGAGAATAGGCAATTGCGTCAATGGACGTCAGGATTCCCACCAAAGCCATGATGCCGAATGCAATGATGAGCAAAGTGAGCACCGAGCGCAGCATGTTGGCGCGGATGTTCTTGAAGGCCATGCTGAGAATTTCTGAAAAGGGCATCTTGTTAAATTGAAAATGTGGCCAATGTGTTTCCCGCCAACGCTTTTACTCGCCTTAACCTTTGGCGGCGGCGAGATGCTTCGGACGGATAAAAAGAGATCAGAGTTTTAACCCTGCGGCGTTCCAAAAGTAGCGCAGCTTGCGCCGCAATTATTGGCTAATAGAGACAAGGTTTTTAAAATTCGATAAAAAGCGGACTTTGGAGGGTTTAAAATGTGGAAAGGTGGAGAAAGTGGAGCTTTTAGACGGTTAATGACTTTACGTTTCAAATAAAAGCCGCGTAGCAGTGACATTCTGGTTATGACGATACAACCTAAAATTTTTTCCCAATTCCCAAACCTTGCTGCTGCCCAAAGCACCCGGCATGGCGGCGTTAGCCCCGAGCCATTTCAATCACTGAATCTCGGCAAAAGCACGGCCGATGACCCCGTCCATGTAGCTGAAAATCGCCGCCGATTTTGTGCTGCGCTGGGTTTCCAGCCCGAGCAAATGGCTTGGTCAAAACAAGTTCACGGCGATCAAGTCCACCGCGTTTTTGGCTCCGGCGGAAGCGAGGGTTTTGATGCATTAGTGACGAATGTGCAAGGCATTTTACTGGCGGTATCGGTGGCAGATTGCACCCCGATTTTGGTATACAACAAGCGGCAAAAAGTAGTGGCTGCCATTCACGCAGGTTGGCGTGGAACCGTTGCCGAAATCGTGGTTAAAACCTTGATTATCATGGAAAAAGAATTTGAAATCCGCAGCGAGGATTGTTTTGCTTACGTTGGGGCGTGCATAGACGAGTGTTCTTTTGAAGTGGGCGAGGAGGTTGCTGCGGAGTTTGCCCAGCCGTTCAAACGATTCGATGTCGAGCGCGGTAAATTTTTCGTGAATCTGAAAAAAGCCAATGCTGCGCAACTGATTGCTTTTGGCATTCCTGAAAACCAAATTGAAATCTCGCCTTATTGTACGGTATTACATCATGAGAACTTTTTCTCGCATCGAAAAAGTGGCGGCCAAGCAGGACGGGGGATGGGGGTGATTGGTATGTTTTGAAGCGTTGTTAATGTTTTTTCCGAACAGAAACAGGCACTAGTTTACCTTGGCACTTCAATTTTCTTAACGATATCATCCAACACCTCCTTCGTTGTGTACCCTTCCATCTCTCGCTCTGGCGTAAGAATCACCCGGTGGTTGAGCACCGGGAAAGACACATAGCGAATATCGTCGGGCGTAACAAAATTGCGCCCAGACATGGCAGCCACAGCTTTAGAAGCTTTCATCAGGGAGAGCGAGGCACGGGGACTGGCTCCAAGGAAGAGATCGGCGTTGCTGCGGGTGCTGTGTACAATGGCTGCGATGTAGTCCAGCAGCTCTTCTCGGATGTACACTTGCTCGATAATGCGCTGGCTATCCGCGATGTCGGCGGGGGAGAGCACGGGTTTCACTGTTTCTCGAAGCACCCCGGAGAAGTCGTTGCGGAAGCGGCGGAGTATGGATTGCTCCTCCTCCAGACTAGGGTAGGAGAGAATAACCTTGAACAAGAACCGATCGAGTTGGGCTTCTGGAAGTTTATAGGTTCCTTCTTGTTCGATGGGGTTTTGGGTAGCCACCACAAAAAACGGCTCAGACATGGGGTAAGTAGTCCCATCCACCGTCACCTGCCGCTCTTCCATCACTTCGAACAGGGAGGCCTGGGTTTTGGCCGGGGCACGGTTAATTTCATCAATAAGGACGATATTGGAAAAAATCGGGCCCGCTTTGAAATTAAAATCAGAAGCTTTCATGTTGAATACCGGCGTGCCCACCACGTCGGCAGGCATCAGGTCGGGTGTAAACTGGATGCGGCTGAATTCGGTATGCAGTGTGCGAGCCAATAGTTTGGCCGTTAGTGTTTTAGCAATGCCCGGAACCCCTTCAAGTAGCACATGGCCACCGGTAAAAAGGGCAACAAGCAACAAGTCGAGCATGTCTTCCTGTCCGACAATGACCTGTCCGATTTCCGCTTTCACCCGCTCTGCTCGGGTCATGACGGGGGCAACATCCAAGCTTGGAGGCTGAACGGCTGTGATTGAAGGGATTTCGAGTTCTTCCGGGTTGAATTGTTCGTTGTCGGTCATTATTATACTGTGATTAAAGTGATTTTGATAATTTGATTGATTGAAATCCCCTGGTTTTTAATTGATTACAAACATTCAATTTTCAAAACCACTTTGCGTTGGCTATATCTGATTGTAGGTAAGTTGCACAAAGGTAACATTAGGTGCATTTCTCTTACCCTTGTTTTTCCTCACCTTTGCGGGGAGTTCGTACCATGAAAAAGTCGGAATATCATTCTGGCGTATCTAAAAAAAATATGAAACCTACACAACTGTTTCTCCTCCTATTGATTGCCGCAAATGCGGTGCAGGCTCAAAGACCAGTCCCTTCAAAACCAAAAATTGTGATCGGAATCGTAGTAGATCAGATGCGTTACGATTACCTCTATCGCTATCAGCGCCACTACGGCCCGGGAGGATTCAATCGCTTGCTGGAAGGAGGTTTTTCTTGTGAAAACACCCATTTCAACTACGTTCCAACCTATACGGGGCCAGGGCACGCGGCGATTTACACGGGCACTACGCCCTCAATGAATGGCATCATCGGTAATGATTGGTGGGATCCAGAACTCCGTGCCAAACGCTACTGCACTTCCGACAAACGTTTCCGGGTGGTAGGTGGAACGGCTAAAACGGCGCCCGAAACGGGCCAGCATTCTCCCGTCGCGTTGCTTTCCAGCACCATCACAGACGAGCTTCGCCTGAGCAATAACTTTCGTTCTAAAGTAGCCGCAGTGTGCCTTAAAGACCGGGGAGGCATTCTCCCCGCAGGCCATATCCCCAATGCCTGTTATTGGTTCGACGATGCTGGGGGCAACTGGATTACGTCCAATTATTATCCTGATTCTCTGGGGCTTCCGCAATGGGTACGCGATTTTAATGCCCGCCGCTGGCCCGATTCTTTCCTGAACAAAACCTGGGAAATGGGACATACGCCTACCGAAAGTTTTGCTAAATGGGATTTTACGGGCAGCTATGGCAGCCTTAAAGGTGGATTTCCCCACGATTTTGCAGAGGCGCGGGCAAAAGGCGGCTATGGTGTGTTGCGCTACACACCGTATGGCAACACCCTTGTCACCAATTTTGCCATAAAAACAATTGAGGGGATGGAATTGGGCGCAGATGAATGGCCCGATTTTCTGTGCTTGAGCTACTCGGCAACAGACTATTGTGCCCACCAGTTTGGCATACACGCTCAAGAAACGGAGGACATGTACGTCCGAATGGATCGAGAACTTGCTCGGTTTTTTGATTATTTGGATCGTAAATTTGGAAAAAACAATGTGCTGATTTTTCTCACAGCCGACCATGGAGGCGCCGAAACACCTGTACATTTGAACAAACTTCGTATTCCGGCGGGCGTTTTTGCAGAAAGCAAGTTAGAGGATATGTTGGAGAAATCGCTCGCGAGGTCGTTTGGTACAAGTGGGAATTATATTCATGCAATTGAAAACCAACAGATTTGGCTCAATTGGGACGCGCTGGCCGACTTTGACCTGAAACCAGAAGATGTAGCGGCTGCTATTGGCGACCAAATTCGCGCACTGCCGGGGGTATACGATGTGCTCACACGTCAGGAGTTGGAACTTTTGCCTCCCGAATACCCCTTCGTCAGCGAATTGCGCCGGGGCATTCACCCGCGCCGATCCGGGGACATTCTTTATGTGCTCGACCCTGCGTGGCACGCAGACGACAAGTATTTTGGGAAAGGAGGCACTACCCACGGCTCGCAATATGCTTACGACACCCATGTGCCGCTGATTTGGTACGGCTGGCAGGTGAAGCCCGGCGAGACCCATAAGCCTGTGAGTATTACCGACATCGCACCGACGCTGGCAGCCATTTTGCGTATCATGGAGCCAAATGCGACGACAGGGAAAGTGATTGAGGAAGTGATGCGGTAGGGCGAAATTTATTTCGCCGCATCGAAATGGCGAAATTCATTTCGCCATACGGGCAAAAAAAAACGCGGCGCTCGTTTGCGCCGCGTTCGGATTTCCCGTATATAATCTCATGAAAAGTTTCAGAACCAGTGTGTCAATAATTTCTGCCGCTTCTTTCGTTATCACTGCCGTTCGTTCTTATTGACAGTACAAAAGTGCGGCACCTCACGCCACATTCAAAAGACATAAATTTAGGTTTGTTGAAATTTTTTAAATAAATTATGCAAGATAAAATGCATCATTTTACTAAAAATATGCGTTTTATGACTAAATATAAAGATTTTTAAAGTTGTAAAATCTTATGTTTGTTGATTATTTGGCATGAAAAAAAATAATATTTTATGAAAAAAAAATTTGTCGGGTAGATTGTAAAGTGGTTTTGCTTCAAATTTAAGGGAGAAAATGAAAGCAACAAGCTGTTGTTCACTCTTTCTCTAATCACCAATTGAACTTGAAAAGGTCGTGGCGGAGTGCGTATATGACCAGTCCGGCGGTGTTGCGCGCGCCAGTTTTTTCGAGGAGGTTGTTGCGGTGGCCATCCACGGTTCGCACGCTCAGGAACAGCTTTTCTGCAATTTCGAGTGTGGTGAACTCTTGACAGACGAGTTCGAGAATTTCTTTTTCGCGGGCCGTGAGCGGACTGTTGGGGTTGTACGATTTTTCGTGTTTCTGCGCCATGCCTGAATGGATGGCCCGCAGTACGGATTCGTTGAAGTAGAACCCTTTTTCATGAACGGCTTGCACGGCCTGAACCACTTCAGAGAGTTCGGAGTTTTTGACCAAATAGCCGTTCACCCCTTCACCCACCATGTGCACGATGTGCCGCTCTTCGCTGTGTACGGAGAGGATGATAATTTTCAGGTCAGGGAAAAGCTTTTTAAGCTGTCGGGTGGTTTCCAGCCCATTCATTTCGGGCATGGTCAGGTCGAGCAACACGACCTGTGGTGTGGGAGTGGCAACATAGAGTTGTTCGAGGAGTTCTTTGCCGTTGGCAGCTTCTACATTGACCTGCACACGGTCAAAGCCATTCAGAAGTGACACCAGGCACTCTCTGAAAAGCCTTTGGTCTTCTGCGATGGCCACATGAATAGTGTCTTCGCTCATAAAGATTATCCCCGATGGGGCACTTTGACAATTGTTTTCAAGCCTTTGCCCGGCTGGGTATGCCACGTTATGGTGGCATTCAGGTGGTTGGCACGGGCTTCTATGTTTTTCAGTCCCAAACCTTTTCTGCTTTGCAGGATGGCGGGGTCGAAACCTTTGCCATCGTCTGAATATTCAAAACAAATTTCCCCTTCAGCGCGGCTCAAATATAGGATAATTTTGGAAGCCGCAGCATGTCGTATAGCATTATTGAGCAATTCCTGTGTGATACGATACAATCCGAGTTCAATCCTCCCTTCCAAACGGGGAAAATCTTCCGAACAAACAAAATCTACGTTGAGTTGGGGGCTGTCGGTTTTTTGGCAGAGACTTGTCAATGCATCTGCGAGGCCAAACATTTCGAGGCCAGGTGGAGTCATGGAGTGTGAAATTCGACGCACGGAAGCGATGCCGGTGTCAATGATCTCACGGCTTTCAGCCAAAAGTCGCTCGAGGTCCTCGGTGCGATCCAAATGGTTGATCTTCAATTTTAAAGTAGAGAAAATCCCGCCAAGCTCGTCGTGCAGGTCAGTAGCGATGCGATGCCTTTCGGATTCCACCTGCTCAATGTTGCTGTGCAGGAGTTCTTCGCGGTGGGCGGATTCGATTTCACTGAGTTGAAGTTGTTGGTGAAGTACTTTTTTCTGGTAAAAAAAGAAAAAAATCACGACCGCCCCAGCCAAAAGCGCAAGGGTAAGCATGCCCACAAAGAGAAAAAGGAAAACATCTACTTGGCCTTCCATAAACCGATGGTAATAAAAAAGTATAGCAAGATGCTAAACAAAGCATGGAAAGCCCAAATGTACAAATTCAGTGCACGATTAATGTTTATTATGTAGTTGCTAAAGGCAAAAAGCAGCACATTGCTTGAAAAATAGAGCAAAAACCCAGTGTTCACCCAGAACACCGGGTCTTGCTCAAGCCGCTTGATTTTCATCTCCAAAAGGGTTCGGTAGCACCAGATTAGGCAAAGCACAATGACCAATAGGCCTTCGAGGCTGCGGGCGTAGGTGTTAAATGTTTCGGGATCCTGTAAAAATGCAGTGTT